>JAQCJI010000012.1 GCA_027593175.1 Bacteroidota bacterium
GATTAGTACCTTATTTTTCCTACAAAACCAGTTACTTCAGGAAGCCAAGTTTGCGGATAAAAAGGAGCAGCCCAACATGCTTTTATTTGATATCCAGACTCCTCAACTGGAAAAAGTGAAGGCACAAGTGATGGGCAGAAAGATGCCTATTTTACAAGAGGTGCCTATTGTCACGATGCAACTGAATTCCATCAATGGGACTAGCAAAAAAACCAATGAGGAACTACCAGAGGAGAAGAACTACAGCCGTTGGCTGTATAATCGGGAGTTTCGAGTTACTTATCGAGATACCTTAATCGCTTCGGAGAGCCTTGCCACTGGAGAGCTGATTCCCAAGGGTAGCAGAGGAGATAGTATTTTTGTTTCCTTTGAAAAAGGCTTTGGTGAGGGGAATGGATTCAAAATTGGTGATGAAGTGGAATTCAATGTGCAAGGGCGTCCCATCAAAACCTATATTGGAAGCTTTCGTGAGGTGAAATTCAATCAAGTATCCACTAATTTTATAGTGCTTTTTCCTGAGGGCATTTTGGAAGAAGCTCCAAAGTTCCATGTAATTATTACCAAAACGAGCACGGATAAGCAGGCCGCTGACATGCAAGCGGATATGGTGCGGGAATTTCCAAATATCTCCATCATCAATCTGGGAACGATTGTGGCGACGCTTGAAGAAATTTTGGGTAAGATTAGTTTTGTGATTCAGTTTATGGCTTTTTTCTCTATTGCTACTGGAATATTGGTGCTGATTAGTTCGCTCATTATTAGCAAATATCAACGCATGCGTGAGAGTATTTTGCTTCGCACTTTAGGGGCTAGCTCAGCCTTAGTTCGTCAGATCAATACCTTGGAATACTTCTTTTTGGGGAGCCTGGCTTCCTTATCTGGGATTTTACTTTCCTTCTTTGCGACGTTTCTGTTGGGGAGGTTTGTCTTTCAGTTGAATTTTAGTTTGGCTTGGAAGGAGGGCTTGGTGATTTACTTGGTGATTACCATCCTCACAATTGTATTGGGCTGGCTCAATGGCCGAAAAATCATCAACCAGCCTCCCATGGAGATTTTGAGAGGGGATGAATAAAAAATAAAAAAGGCCTACCAATAGGCAGGCCTTTGTACCCAGAGCCGGAGTCGAACCTATTGGATTTTATGAATTTTGATTTGTTTGAAATTCTTCCAAAAATAGGTAATAAATCAATTAAATGGATGTATTAAGGCTATATTTCAAGATTGGGCTAGTAGTATAGGATAGCATGTAATCCAAAGAAATCCACGAAAGATTTGCCAAAAAATGCAAAAACCCCTTCAAATTTACATCTGAAGGGGTTTATTGTACCCAGAGCCGGAGTCGAACCGGCACGAGTGTAACCTCATTGGTGTTTGAGACCAACGCGTCTACCAATTCCGCCATCTGGGCATTACACCATTCCATTCCGTACTGAATGGGCTGCAAATATGACTACAAAAATGATTGCCTACAAACTCAACCTGCTACTTCCTGCAACTTTTTTGTGTTCCATACCTGAGGTTTCTCGGAAAAGAGAGATTTTGTAAGGCCCCAAACGTATTTAAATAGCTCAGAATCACGATACTGATTTAAGGCGTTCTCACTTTTCCAGTGGCTGTAGGTTACAAAAATGTTTTTTTCATCCTGGTCTTGCCACAGCTCCAAATGCTGGCAACCTGGAAAATTTCGAATTACCGATTTGTGGGCTTCAAAATTTTCTAAAAATGCAGGTACCTCCTCAGGGCGGAAGGTCATGCGAACCATACGAATTAAGCTCATGGTTCGAAGTTGATGTACACCACACTGTCTCGCTTCAGGCCCAGGAGGTTGCCCCCATGTCCTTGATTGATCCCAATTTCCAATACATCCAAGCTATTGAAAAACAGAAAGGGTTCACCCATCTCCACTTGATTATATCCGGTCTGTAGCTGCCGTAAGGTTTCTCTTTTAAACTGCACTGAAAAATTTCCTGGATTTAACTTTTCAAAAACCTCCCGCCGGATGTTGGTAATCAAGTTGCCATAGCGATCGACACGCACCACATGACCGATAATTTGCTCACGCGTTGCCTTGGCTTGTCTTGGCATCAATTTTTTGAACTGGGTGGAAGGACCTCCAAAATCATGTATAGCAGCACCAGAAGCCACTTTTGCGGCAATAGGTGCTAAGATATCGCGGGTAGGGAAGGTGGAGTCCCTGACATGAATATCTGCAAATTGGACAATAATTCCCGGATCATAATCCGTCAACATGCTGAGAATTCCATTGTTGGGGCCTATAAAAATATGATCTTCCAGCTTCATACCAATGTAACCTGATGTCGATGCTCCTGCTGTATTGATGCCTACCAAATGCACTGTGCCTTTGGGGAATTCCCGAAAGTTAGCACGTAAAATAAAGGCAGCATGCTCCAAGTCAAAGGCCGCTATTTCATGGGTGATATCCACAATTTGCAACTGTGGATTGATGAATAGCATCTTGGCTTTCACTGCCGGAACATAGTAGTCAGTGTCCCCGAAATCAGAAAGGAATGTCACCAAGGCCATAGGAGCATGTAAAGTAAAATTTTGTAGTTTTGTTTGTTGGGGGCTGAACAAAAATAGACATTTTATTCTTTTGCCTTCAAGATGTACCTAATCTAAAAAAACTTTGGTCGAAAAAGTAATTACCCTAGAGCATGTTCCCTTAGCTGATTTTTTTGGCACAGCGGATGAAAATATTCGTCAGATTGCGCACGCCTTCCCCCAGTGTAAGGTTATTTCTCGGGGAAATGAAATCCGTATTCAAGGTAGTCCTCCAGAAATTTTGAGGATCAATGATTTGATCAACATGCTTTTGGAGCATTTTGAACGCTTTGGAAATCTTAGCCCCGACCAGGTAAAGGATTACTTGGCCATTGAAGGAGGGCCTTTCGAAGAAGCAAATAAGGATCAAGTACTTGTTTTTGGTAATAAAGGCCTTGTCATCAAACCCAAATCTGCAAATCAACGCAAATTGGTCGAAGCGGCATTTAAAAACGATCTAGTTTTTGCCTTGGGTCCTGCCGGTACGGGCAAAACCTACATTGCCGTAGCCTTGGCCGTACGTGCTTTGAAAAACCGAGAAGTAAAGCGAATTATCATTACCCGCCCAGCGGTGGAAGCCGGGGAGAATTTAGGGTTCCTTCCCGGAGATTTGCAAGAGAAACTTGACCCTTACTTACGTCCAATCTACGATGCCCTTCACGACATGGTGCCCCCAGAGAAATTGAAGTATTACCAGGAAACACGTGCCATCGAGATTGCTCCACTGGCCTACATGCGCGGACGGACACTTCACGATGCTTTCGTTCTTTTGGATGAGGCTCAGAATACGACGGCTGAACAAATAAAAATGTTTTTGACTCGAATGGGGCCTAACTCTAAGGTCATTATTACGGGTGATCAAACGCAAGTAGACTTACCTACGCGTCAAAAATCAGGACTTTCTGAAGCACTTCGTGTGCTGAATGATGTCAAGGGAATTGGCGTTGTCAGACTAAGTGGTAGTGATGTAATTCGACACAAACTGGTCAAATCCATCATCGCTGCCTACGAGAAAAGTGAGGAAGAAAAAGAAAATGCACGCCATGAATCCAATAGTAGAAAAAGTAACGACTGAGAAAGGTCTCCAAGCGGCTTTTCAAATTCGAGATCTCGTATTTGTAGTAGAACAAGAAGTGGATGCAGCTGAAGAATACGATGAGTTTGAGTTTACTTCCGTACATTTTTTGGCTCGCTTAGACGATCTTCCTGTGGGCACAGCCCGCTGGAGATTCACTTCGAATGGAGTTAAAATGGAAAGATTTGCCGTTTTGAAGGAAGTTAGAGGACATGGAGTAGGCGAAGCCTTGGTGGCTGCAGTCTTGAAAGATATTGCGATGCACCCAGATGGGAAGGGGAAAAAGAAATACCTTCATGCCCAAATCCATGCGATGCCACTCTATGCCAAATTTGGATTCCAGCAGGTAGGAGAACAGTTTGAGGAGTGTGCCATCCTACATTATAAAATGCAGCTGGCCTAGTTTCCACTTTTAGTAATTAAATACGGGTAGCTTCAGCAGTCAAGGCTACCGATTTTTTTGAGAATAAGGCCCTATTCTGGACAGATTCAAGAGACATGTTCTTCGGGGTCAACATTTTTTTAGCACTAATTTTTTGATCATGACTTTTGCTGACTTTCCTTTTTTGAGGTACCTCTTCTTTTTTTTTGGAGGATTATACCTAATAGCCCTGTTTCCAAATTCCCCGCCCCAACTTTTCTTAGGGCTATTGATCTCGGTATGGCTAGTTTATGCGGTCTTCCTTTTTTGGTTCCGTTCCCATAATTCTTTCCTAAATTCAGGCTTAGCCTACCTACTCTTGATTGGGCTGGGCTGTTATGTTTCCCTCTCTTCCAGACAAGAAGCGCTTGAGGGGGAAGTTTCTTGGGGAGAGGGGCAGGGCTACCTTGCAGAAGTACAGCGGTATGACTTACTCAAAGCCAACTCTTCGGAAAATTTGCTTTCGGTGTTTGCTATCAATGGAGCGAATGGCTGGAGGAGCCAAAAAGCATTGGTCTTGGTGTATCATCAACTTGAAGATGCACTCTATCCGGGTCAGGTGATTTGGGTACCTGCCAATCCAGAACCGCTAGCGCCTCCTAGTTTTCCCGATGAATTTAATTACAAACGATTTTTGGCTACCAAAGGAATTCATTTCCGGCAGTTTATTGGCAAAAAGTTGCAAATACTCCCACTAAAGCAAAGCAATGAACTGAATTTCACTGTGGAACATTTGCGGCATTATTTTGCAGGAGTGGTTGATCAGTATGTCCTTAGGCCAGAGTCCAAACAAATTGCTTTGGCTCTACTTTTAGGACAAAAGGAATCCCTTGGTAAGGAGGTAAAACAAGCCTATTCGGCAACAGGAACCCAGCATATTTTGGCAGTATCAGGCCTACATGTGGGGATCATCTATTCCTTGCTGCTGCTCCCATTGTCCTTTTTTAAGCAGAAGGGGCATGCGCTTCAAAAAAGCTATCTGATGGTAATAATGGGCTTGATCTGGATCTACGCGTTGATGACCGGGTTCTCCCCATCTGTGGTTCGAGCGGTAGTCATGTTTTCGTTAGTTACCCTTGGGCAAATGCGGAAAAGGAAACCTTCCATTTGGAATATTTTGGCTTTTTCAGCCCTTCTTCTATTGGTACTTAATCCAGAAATTCGAACTGATCTTGGGTTTCAACTTTCCTACTTGGCCGTAGCAGGGATTGTGGGATTGCAGCCTATTATCCTTCGGATCTGGGCTCCATCCAATCGAGTGTTGGATTATTTTTGGCAAATGGCAAGCGTCACCCTCGCCGCGCAGCTAGTTACCAGCCCACTGACGCTCCACTACTTTCACACCTTCCCCACCTATTTTTTAGTTGCCAACTTACTCATTGTACCGCTGTCCTACATCATTTTGTGCGCGGGAGTACCGTTCCTTTTACTCGCTTGGATTCCTGTTGTCGGGAGCCTCTTAGGAGCAATTGTTGACTTTTTGCTTTTTATCCAAAACGAAATCACCTATGCCCTCCAGAATTTACCAGCGGCAGTATGGCAGGGGATCCATCTGCCCCTTGCAGGGATGCTTGCGCTTTGGGGGATACTTTGGATATGGGGAAATTGGGAGTTGGGCAATCGAAAAACCCTTATCCAGTTGGGTCTGGGTCTCGGTTTGCTTTGGGCAATCACAAATCTATGGGCTGAGATTCGCCGCCCAGCGCAAGAGCTATATCTATTTACTGAGGATCAGCAGCGCATTTTAGATCTGAGGCTAGGGGAGCATCACCTCTCCTGGAATCAGGATTTCCCTGCCGCTCAACTCTCGTATTCCATTCTTCCCAACCGTCTGGCGAGCCAAAGAAATCCGGTTCCAATTCCCCTGAGGGGTATCGCAGGGAAGGATTCCGTTTGGTTTCCAGGGATAGATATCACCTTTTTCCCAGCACAAAACCGAATCTTTTGGGGTTCTTTACAGCCAAAAAATCGGGTGGACTTTAACCAGGTTCAATCTACTGACTCCCTTCTAAGGGATTCGATTTTCCAGACTTCCTCAGGATTTAGAGTTATTTTCTAACGTAAGCTGGACCAAGCAAGCATTTTGGCTATCAGTTTTATAGTTTGTATTTCACGGGGAAACATGGATTTTTTGTAATTTTAAAGGTTCATGGCTGAGGTAAACGACCGATTAGTAATGCTCCTGAAGGAGGTATTTGGATGGAAGGAATTTCGCCCTGTCCAAAAGCAGGTCATCGATGCGGTGTGCCGAGGAGAGGACACGCTTGCTATTTTGCCCACAGGAGGAGGGAAAAGCCTCTGTTACCAGGTGCCTGGATTGGCAAAAGATGGGATTTGTATCGTCATCTCACCACTGATTGCCCTGATGAAAGATCAGGTGGATTACCTCAAAGTCCGAGGGGTAAAAGCCGTGGCACTCCATGCTGGAATGAGTGCCCGGGAGATCGATACCCTTTTGGACAATTGTATCCGTGGGGGAGTCAAATTTTTGTACCTATCCCCTGAGCGCCTAAAATCCGACTTGTTTGTAGAGCGTTTCAAGCAGATGAATCTTAACTTGATTGCAGTGGATGAAGCGCATTGCATTTCCCAGTGGGGCTATGATTTTCGGCCTGCATACCTCGAGATCGCTACCATCCGAGCCTATCATCCAAAGGTAAATGTACTTGCCTTGACCGCTTCGGCTACACCAGAAGTTGAAAAAGATATCTTAGAAAAGCTTCAACTAAAGAAGCCTGCTACCTTTCATCAAAGTTTTGTCCGTAAGAATCTGAGCTATAGCGTCCGATTAGTAGAAAATAAACTCGAAAAAGGGCTGGAAATATTGAAGCGAATTTCTGGTTCGGCGATCTGGTATGTCCGTACCCGTCAAGCTAGCCAACAGTTGGCCAAGCAGCTCCAAAAAATGGGTTTCTCTGCAGCGGCCTACCATGCGGGTATGACGGCTTCGGATCGTTCTGCTAAGCAGGAGGCCTGGAAAACCAATCAAGTTCGAATCATCGTGAGCACGAATGCCTTCGGAATGGGGATAGACAAACCCGATGTGCGGGTAGTTTTGCATAGCGACTTGCCCGAAAACCTAGAAAGTTATTACCAAGAAGCAGGTAGAGCAGGTCGAGATGGGCAAAAGGCCTATGCAGTGCTCCTGACCAATGGGCAGGACTTTGAACTGCTACTGGACCGATCGTCTTTGGTTTATCCACCTATAGAATTTCTCAGAAGAGTATACCAATGCCTGGCCAACTATTTTCAATTGGCAATTGGAGCCCAGTCCTTGCGTAGCTATGATTTTGAGATTTCTGATTTTGCATCTACCTATCAGCTGCCGGTATTGGATAGTTATTATGCCCTCAAGGTGCTGGAGGAAGAAGGACTGATCGCAGTCAATGAAAGTTTTTTCTCCCCCTCACGCGCTCATTTTCTGGTTAATCCCCAGCGGCTATATGAGGTACAAATCCAACATGCCAAGCTAGACCAAGTGATAAAAATCCTGCTTAGAACACATGGTGGGAATCTCTTTTCAGAATACTTCACCATCCAAGAGGCCAAGCTAGCCAAAGCAGCAGGTCTTGATGAAGCGGTGCTGATCAAGGCCTTGCTCGAGCTGGCCAAAATGGAGGTCTTGGATTACGAACCCCGAAAGGATCGGCCACAACTTACTTTTTTGATGGAGCGGTATGATGCGGCTACTCTCCCGCTCAATTTCAAAAGAATCACTTTGAGAAGGGAGCTAACCCTCGACAAGGCAACCCAAATGGTGGCTTATGCGCATCAATTTAGAATTTGCCGTACCCAATTTATCCAAGCTTATTTTGGAGAATTTAGTGACGAGAAGTGTGGGGTTTGCGATCATTGTGTAGAACAAAAAAAAGCGAGCCTTCCTATAGAAGTTGAAAACAAGTTTAAAGAGCAGGTTATGCAAACTTTAGCACCTGGTGAAGTGTTAAGCGAGGAGGGGCTTTTTGAAGCACTTAACAAGCCCACTTCTTTGGGGCATCTCAAGTGCCTTCGCCAAATGGTGGAGGAGAGAATGGTTGAGCTGACCGCCTCAGGAAAATATAAACGAATGGAGGATGGGTGATTTCTTTGATGATTTGTTGAAAAAAATCTTTCCGAATCGTGAAGGTAATCCGCCCCTTTCAGTAAAAGAGAATTTTTTACTGAAAGGAAAGGATCTTTACAACCTGGAAGAGTGGAATAAGTCCGAGGCATCTAAAGCGCTTTTCGCTTTAATTTATAGAAACTACCACTACAAACGAGCTCAAATCAATGATACTCCAGAAGTGCACGTGTTTAGCTCAGCATATGCGAATGGCTTTGCACTAAGCTACAGCCCGGAGGTCGGCACGAATTCTTTTTCACTACTTTTCTTGGGATTAAGTAGACGGATTATAGCTTTGGGGTACGAACAGGTGAGTTTGGATCGGAAGCTGGAGGAAGTGAATGAGCAGGTAAGGGAAACAGAGAAATTTTACTTCAAGCCCCCACTGCAACTGCCACAAGAAGGAGAATTAATCAGCCAACTGTACGGAAACATTTCACTAGAAAAAATACGGATCAACCAGCACCCTAGCTATTTCAAATTGCTTGCCTCGGTATATTCTGACCGATTGTATCACGATGCCAAACCCTTTGATGAATTGATGGATCGGTTATTTGAAAGACCCTAATATGGATAGACTAACCCTTAAAGCCCAATTGGAAGCTTACCGCAGTCCTTACGAAGAGGAAAATCAGTCTATAGCCGATTTTCTAGCCTTGACTGATGACCCTTTGGCCTATTCGAGAGAACGGATTGCAGGCCATTTTACGGCCTCTGCCTGGATTGTAAATAAGGAAAGAACACATACCCTACTCACACTTCACCGCAAGCTGGGTCGTTGGCTGCAGCTAGGCGGACACGCGGATGGAAATGAAAATCTCCTGGAAGTAGCTCTTCAAGAGGCCAAGGAAGAAAGTGGATTGACTACCCTACAATTTGTAGACACTCATATTTTTGATCTGGACAAGCACATCATTCCAGAGCGCCCACATGTGGCAGAACATTTTCATTACGATGTTCGCTACATGATTGAAGCAGACCTTCATGAATCCTTGGTTCGAAGTGACGAGAGCATTTCCTTGGCTTGGGTTACCTTTGATGCGGTGATTGACCTTATCGGCTACAATCCTTCTATCTTGCGGATGCTTGAAAAAACAAGTACTTCAGAAATCTTACATTGATGCTTAATTTTGATATCCCTCAGCTCCGCGCTGATTTTTCCTTCTCTACGCCCATTCAACTTCGCTTTTCCGACATAGATGGGTACCTCCATGTCAACAATGGGGTTTATTTCAGTTATTTCGAACATGCAAGAGCTGTATTTCTTTACCTACAAGCTGGCTGGGATGTACTGGATGTAGGTACCGTAGTTGGTAGAATTGAGATTGATTACATTCGCCCCATTCATTTGCAAGATCAAGTGGAGGCCTTGGTAAAGTGCTCACGCCTTGGAAACTCTTCTTTTGATTTGGAACAAGTACTTTTGGGGAGAGATTCTGCTGGCAAGGAATATGTTTTTGCAACCTGCAAAAGCGTGTTGGTGTCCGTTGATAAAAACAGCATGAAGCCGGTTTCTATTCCAGATGCTTATCGACAAAAACTAGCCTCCTCCTAATCTCGAATTCGTAACTTTACTGAAATTTTATTCCTGTGAAACAGCTTTGGATCATTTGCTTTTTGGTATTCAGTGGTCTTGCCTGCACTCCAAATGAAGAGGAGTTATTGAAAGTAGGTTTGGAGAAAATGGACGCGCAGGATTGGGCGGAAGCAGTGATCCAGTTTGATCAGGTATTGGAGAAAAATCCAAGCCAGCCAGCAGCCTTGAATGCCAAGGGAGTGGCACTTTTTCAACAAGGGAAAATCAAGGAAGCCATCCCATTGTTTGATCGAGCTATTCTAGCAGATTCAAGCAACTACAAGCCATGGTTCAACCGAGGTAATGCCAATATGGAGCTCAATAATCACAAGGCTGCCTTGGCAGACTTTAACCTAGCTGTAGCGCTTGACCCAAGCCAATTGGATATTTTTTTTAATCGAGGGACTACTTTGTTGACTATGGAAGCGTACGAAGATGCCCAACTTGATTTTCAAGCAGTGGTTCAGGCAGAGCCCAACCATGCAGAGGCACATTTTCGTTTGGCCAAAGCCAATTTGGGCATGAATGATCCCATCCATGGGATGGAGTCACTCACCAATACCGTCAATTTGGACCCCAAAAATGGGGAAGCTTATTACTTGCTCGGCGTCACTCGCATGAGTGCTTTAGGTCAAAAAAATGAAGGATGTGCTGATTTAAGAATGGCACTTTCCCTGGGTTACGAGAAAGCGGAAACCTGGATTAAGGACTTTTGTGATGCAAAATAATGGCTGAGGTAGGTGTCGATATTCAAAAAGCAGCTGCATTCCTTCGTCAAGGACAGCTAGTTGCCATTCCCACCGAAACGGTCTATGGACTTGCGGGCAATGCACTCGATATCAAGTCCATAAGTTCTATTTTTGAGACCAAAAATCGACCAAGCTTTGATCCTTTGATTTTGCATGTAGCATCCTTGGATCGAATCCATCCTTTTATTTCTGAATTTCCAGAAAAACTCAAGCGGTTAGCGGAAGCTTTTTGGCCTGGCCCCTTGACCTTACTTATACCGAAGAAATCTATTATCCCCGATCTGGTTACCTCTGGCCTCGATCGTGTGGCTGTACGGGTACCCAATCATCCGCTTAGCTTGGCACTTTTGGACCAGCTCGACTTCCCTCTTGCAGCCCCAAGCGCCAATCCTTTCGGCTACATTAGTCCTACGCAGGCAGGGCATGTCGCCGCACAACTGGGGGCACAAATCCCCTACATTCTTGACGGAGGTGCTTGCGCCGTAGGTTTGGAAAGTACCATCGTTGGTATGGACGAGGAGGAGCAAGTCGTCATCTATCGCTTGGGAGGATTAGAACTTTCCAAAATAGAATCCCTTGTTGGGTCGGTAATCGTTCAGGCACATAGCTCCAGCAATCCTAGTGCACCTGGCCAACTGGCAAGTCATTATGCTCCACGGAAACCATTTGTTTTGGGGAATTTAACGGAGTTAGTTCCGCAGTTGATTCAGCAAGGAAAGGAAGTTGGGGTACTCAGTTTTTCTAACCATTTTCCATCCCTTCCTTCGGATAGACAAGTGGTTCTCAGTGCTACGCAGAATCTTAAAGAAGCAGCACAGCGGCTCTTTATGGCCATGCGCCTTCTGGACGAGAGTGATGCAGAGCTGATTGTCGCCGAATTTGTTCCCGAAACTGGATTAGGGCTTGCGATCAACGATCGCCTTAGACGAGCAGAAATACAGCCTGGCCTAGATCTCAAGTAACATTCGATAGGCTGTTTTTTGCAACTAAGCTATTGGGTGCTTTTTTAGGATCTTTTTTGGATGCTCGGTCCTGCAAGTTTTTAAAACTTAGATTCCTTATTGGCTGGATTTGATTTAAATTCGTCTCGATTTTTAAAGCAAACCCCAGTTCTCACCTATCCTGCCCCATACCATGTCTTTGAATGTAAAAAATGTAGATAGCCTCAGTTTCGCAGGTAAAAAAGCTCTTATCCGGGTTGATTTCAATGTTCCTTTAGACGAGCAGTTGCAAGTTTACGACGATACCCGAATTCAGGCGGCGGTACCCACCATTCAAAAAATCCTAAAGGACGGAGGATCTATCATCTTGATGTCTCACCTAGGTCGTCCCAAAGGCGGACCAGAGGATAAATATTCGTTAAAGCACATAATCTCTACGGTTGAGGCTGCCCTAGGTCAAAAGATCAGCTTTGCAAGTGATTGCATTGGGGAGGAAGCCATTCAAAAGGCTGCACAGCTCGGTGCTGGAGAGGTTTTATTATTAGAAAATCTACGTTTCTACAAAGAAGAGGAAAAAGGTGATGTAGCTTTTGCTGCCAAGCTAGCTCAACTAGGAGATGTATATGTCAACGATGCTTTTGGTACCGCACACCGTGCCCATGCTTCCACGGCAGTGATTGCTGCAAATTTCTCGCAAAAAGTAGCCGGATATTTGATGGAGTCCGAGTTGACCAATGCAGATAAGGTGCTAAGTAATCCCGAGCGCCCGTACACTGCAATCATGGGTGGAGCAAAAATTGCGGACAAAATATTGATCATAGGGCGTTTGTTAGAAAAAGTGGACAACCTTATGATAGGTGGAGGCATGTCCTACACCTTTGCGAAGGCACAAGGAGGAACGATCGGCACTTCACTTTTGGAAGCAGACAAACTCGACTTCGTGTTGGAGTTGATGGACAAAGCCAAGGCCAAGGGAGTAAACTTGATTTTACCTGTGGATACTGTCATTGCTGATGACTTCTCGAATTCTGCCAACCAAGGATTAGCAAATAAGGGGGAGATTCCAGATAATTGGATGGGATTGGACATTGGTCCAAAGACCAGAGAACTGTTTGGAAAAGTGATTTTAGAATCCAAAACTATCCTTTGGAATGGTCCAATGGGAGTGTTTGAGATGGAGTCCTTTGACAAAGGAACCAAAGCTATCGCAGAATATGTAGCGGAGGCTACACGACATGGAGCTTTCTCCCTTATTGGTGGAGGAGATTCTGCTGCGGCGGTAAATAAATTCGGGTATACCGATCAAGTATCCTATGTGTCTACTGGGGGGGGAGCCTTGCTGGAGCACATGGAAGGAAAGGTACTTCCTGGAGTTGCTGCCTTGGCAGAGTAGGAAATTAAAAATTGAACTTAAAAAAACGCTGATTCATTTCTGAATCAGCGTTTTTTATTTACCTAGAGGTCTAAAACTTCAATTCTACGAGTACCGGAAAATGGTCCGAGGGGTATTTTTTGCCATAGTTGTCTGTGAGGATGCCATGTCGGAGCACCTCGAGTTTCCCCTGAACAAAAATATGATCGATGATGCCAGCAGGCATACGGTCCCAGTCAAATCCCGAGAAGGTTCCTTTTGGACCATAGGAGGGAAGCTTGGCGATCAAGCGTGCATCCTTCCAGGCCTCTTGGTTCAAAATAACTTGGTAGGCAGGATTTTCTGGTTCCACATTAAAATCTCCCATCCATATCACAGGAAGCCCTTCTTGGTTGATTTCTTTGATTTTTGAAAGAACTAATTTGCTACTTTCCTTCCTCGCCTGCTGCCCAATATGATCGTAATGGACGTTGAAGACATAAAAACGAGATCCTTCTAGGGAGGTAAATTTTCCCCAGGTGCAAATGCGATTCAGGGCAGCGTCCCAACCCTTACTTGGGACTTCTGGGCTTGGTGACAACCAAAATGTTCCCGAATCCTCCAATTTGTAGCGTGCAGGATCGTAATGGATAGGCGAAAACTCTCCCTTCGTAGCTC
Organism: Bacteroidota bacterium; assembly: GCA_027593175.1. Taxonomy (GTDB): domain Bacteria; phylum Bacteroidota; class Bacteroidia; order Cytophagales; family Cyclobacteriaceae; genus Algoriphagus. The sequence goes on from JAQCJI010000012.1 coordinate 13,456, forward strand.
CATCATCCCTGCCCACACCAATGGAAGCAAAGCCAAGTTCTTCGTTGAGTTGCCTTAGCTGATGTGTCAATACCTCTTGGGTTCCTACAATTCCAATCTGATGAAATTGAATCAATTGGATGACCTGTGGGGCACGATCTTTCCAGAGATTGCCCACATCGTTTGGGTTGTCCCAGCGAATATTAAAGGTAGCGACACGATGCGTCTGTGCTGAAATTGGAGGAGCAAAAAGCACTAAAAGTAAGAGGAAAGAAAGGAGGACTGTGGTGCGTGGAAGAGACATAAATTGGAAACTAATTCGTGAATTGATTGCTATCTCTTAAAATTGCCTATTAATTTCATGAAATGAAAACGATTCATCCCAAAGACTTAGCTACTCCTGAACTTCAGGCACTCTTGCAAGGGGCGGTTACTCCACGGCCCATCGCCTTTGTGAGTAGCATCAATGAAGCAGGAGAGGTTAATTTGAGCCCTTTTTCTTTTTTCAATCTCTTTAGTGCCAATCCTCCGATCCTCGTTTTTTCCCCTTCTCGAAGAGTGAGAGACAACACCAGCAAGCATACCTTAGACAATGTGCTCCAGGTACCTGAGGTAGTGATTCATGTGGTTGGCCATGATTTAGTAGAGCAGATGTCCCTTGCTAGCACCGAATATGCAAAGGGAGTCAATGAATTTATTAAAGCAGGATTGACTGCAGCACCTTCTAATCTAGTAGCTCCGCCACGGGTGAAGGAGGCTCCAGTGGCCTTTGAATGCAAGGTGCTTCAGGTGGTCCCCCTAGGCGATCAGGGAGGTGCTGGAAATTTAGTGATTTGTGAGGTGTTACAAATCCATCTGGATGAAAACATCCTCGACGCTTCTGGAGCCATTGCGCCGCTTAAGTTGGATCCTGTTGCCAGGATGGGGGGAAGCTGGTATACTAAGGTTACGGCCGACTCCTTATTTCAGATTCCCAAACCCTTGATGACCCTTGGGATAGGGGTAGATCAAATTCCAGAAGAAATTCGTAACAGTTTCATACTCAGTGGGAATAACCTTGGACGATTAGGTAATGTAGAATGCTTGCCTACTGCCGAGGAACTTGCCCTATTTTCTGCTAGAGAGGACCTAGAAGATATCAGGCGCCGCTTTCGGTTAGATGCGGAGTCTTGGGTCGACCACTTGCATCGCTGGGCCAAGGAGGAACTTGAAGCTGGCAATGTCGACTTGGCATGGAAGATTCTTTTGCAAAAATGCTAATATTAAAAAACTCAGCGGAAACGCTGAGTTTTTTAATATTCAATTCTTACTTGATCACCAGATCTTGAGGCATGCGTACCTGTACCCCTTGGTAGTTTTTCAATCGTTGAATTTTTTGGAAGAGCGGATACTGCTCTCCAAGTTGTGATTGAAGGATGCGAACTTGAATCTGATCGGAGAAGGTGAGTATCAACTCCTCAAACCATGGCTTCTTCTGGGGATAGTAGACTACCCGGTAATCATCTCCTGCTTTGATTTTGGAAGCGGCAATCCCCACCGCGGTGTCCAAACCACCCAAAACATCTACAAGTCCACGCGCTTTGGCTTGAGCGCCTGTCCAAACACGTCCAGAAGCTACTTTTCGTACCGAATCAGGATGCATGCCACGTCCCTCAGCAACTCTAGAAATGAAGGTTTCGTAGCCATCTTCTACAGAGGATTGGATGATGGTTCGCTCCACCTCGGTCAAGGGGCGAACCATATTTCCAAAATCCGAAAGCTCACCTGTGGAGACAACATCCGTAGTTACCCCCAACTTGTCATTTACTAGGTCTTGTACATTGAATAAAATTCCAAAAATACCAATAGATCCAGTAATGGTATTAGGTTGAGCAACGATCGTGTCCGCAGGAGCGGCAATGTAGTACCCTCCAGAAGCAGCTACTTCACCCATAGAAACAATCACAGGCTTCACTTTTTTGGCTTCCGACATTTCTCTCCAGATTACCTCTGAGGCAAGAACAGATCCTCCTGGTGAGTTTACTCGCAAGACTATGGCTTTGATATTTTCGTCTTTTCGTGCTTTACGAATTTCCTTCGCAAACTTTTCTGAGCTAATTGCTCCATCCGCATTTCCATCTACAATCTCACCTTCAGCGAGGATAACAGCGATTCGATTAGGAGAGGTGATATTTTTACTTTCTGCCATTCCACCAAGGTCAGTTGCATTGATTGTGGAAATTTGGTCATCCTCCTTGAGGCCTAACTTTTCTTTAAGGATGCTATGTACCTCATCTTCGTATTTCAGTGCCGTCGCAAGTTTATAAGTAACCGCATCTTTCGGTTTTCTGACGAGCATTTGGTGATTGATGCGGGTCAAACTGTCTTGTGCAATGCCTCTAGATTTTGCGATTAGCTCAAGGGCATGTCGGTTGATGTCATCCAAAAAATATTGGGTTTGAAGTCGATTTTCAGGGCTCATTTTATCCAAGATAAATGGCTCCACGGCACTTTTAAATTCGCCCACTCGGAAAACCTCCGGTTTGATGCCTACTTTTTCAAAGAATCCTTTCAAGAAAATTCCCTCGGAAGAAAAGCCGTTAAAATCAATTCCACCCAGTGGATTAAGGTAAATTTCATCCGCCACCGAGGCCAAGAAATACCCACCCTCTGAGTAGGCCTCGTCATAGGCAACAATAAATTTTCCTGATGCTTTGAAATCTACCAGAGCTTCTCTAAGCTCCAAAAGTCCTGCTTGCCCAGCACCAATTAACCCGACATTGAGGTAGATTCCTTTTACATTTTCATTGGTTTTTGCCTCAGTAATAGCCTTTTTAAGGTTAACTAAGCCAGCATTATTTTCTACACCAAAAGGATCTAGAAAAGAGCCAAACACCACGTCTTCCTCTGAGGTACGCTCCACTAAGGTGCGTCCGTTTAGGTCAAGGTGAAGAATGGAATTTTCTTCCAAGGTCACTTCTCCTTCAGACGAGGTAGCAACCAAACCTATAATCCCGAAAAAAAAGAGCACTGCCACAATGCTGAATACAAATAGGCCCACGATGACGGCCAAGACATTACCTAGAAACTTCATAGCATTTCAATTTAAACTGTAAATTTAGGCTAATTTGAGCAAGCTTTACAAAAATTATATTAGTGAGGAATGCAAACTGAGGTTGTATTGGGAATTGGAGGCAATAAAGGCGATCGGGCAGATTTTCTTCTAAAGACAATTGAGGCCTTATCCCAGCAAGTAACCCTAATTGGGTATTCCCAAATTTATGAAACTGAGGTCTGGGGAGGAGTTGCGAAAATGGGAAATTTTTTAAACCAAGTTGTTTGTATTCAAACGCATTTGAATCCAAATAGGTTGTTGGAGGTAATCCAAGTAATCGAGGCGCAGTTGGGAAGAACGCGCGAGCAGCATTGGGGCGACCGAACAATTGACATCGACATTCTCTATTTTGGAGAGCAAGTTTGGGATACCCCCTCTCTAAGGATCCCGCATCCCTACCTTGAGCAGCGACGCTTTGTGCTACAGCCTTTGGCTGAAATTCTTCCGGAAAAAAAGCATCCGATTCTCGGGAAAACTACTCTTGAACTGCTTAATGAATGCAACGATCTAGGTCAGGTTTCTTTTTGGAGGCAAGAGAAATAAAAAACTTCCACCTAGGGAGGTGGGAGTTGGCTGTTATAACCCAGATACGATTGCTTCGGGGTGGATTTTTTTAACCAAGCCTTGGAGGACTTTGCCAGGCCCACATTCTACAAATTCGGTTGCGCCATCGGCCACCATCTGTTGCACCGATTGGGCCCATTTGACAGGAGCGGTCAGCTGAGCAATTAAATTGGCTTTGATTTCGGCCACATCTGTTACCGCTGTCGTACTCACATTCTGATAAATTGGACAGATTGGGATATTAAACTGAGTTCCTTCGATTGCTTTTTGAAGTTTTTCTCGAGCAGGCTCCATCAATGGAGAGTGGAATGCTCCACCAACAGGTAGGGGCAAAGCTCTTTTTGCTCCCGCAGCTTTGAGTAGCTCACAGGCGATTTCAATGCCTTTGGTGGATCCAGATATCACGAGCTGCCCCGGGCAGTTGTAATTGGCTGCCACGACTATTTCCTCGGTGATGCCGGCGCAAATTTGTTCTACCACTTGATCCTCCAAGCCTAAGATTGCTGCCATAGAAGAGGGGTTGATTTCACAGGCCTCCTGCATCGCTAGGGCTCGTTGAAACACCAGGGCTAAACTATCTTCAAAACTTAAAACCCCATTTGCGACTAAGGCAGAGAACTCTCCTAAGGAATGTCCTGCTACCATGTCTGGGGCAAAATTTGGTGTGGTTTTCGCGAGTATGACTGAGTGTAAAAAAATTGCGGGCTGCGTTACTTTGGTTTGCTTGAGTTCCTCCTCTGTTCCTTCAAAAAGGATATCCGTAATTCGAAATCCAAGCTGCTCATTTGCTTTTTCAAATAAGGCCTTTGCTATTGGGTTTTCTTCGTAGAGGGATTTTCCCATTCCTGGGAATTGGGCTCCTTGGCCTGGAAATACGATTGCTTTCATTTCTTGAGTTGACGAAATTTAAGCCGTAAATATAGAATTTTTTTGACAGTCCATGGAAAGGGACTAGAGCGCCTCCAAGGTTGGGAAGTGTTTGGAAAGCACTTCTTTCCGATTTTCTGAAAAACAGCGAATAAAAGCTTTGACGGCAGGGGAGTATTTTTTTTGCTTCAGCCAGATCAATTTCCAGTCCGCTTTTAAGGGTAATCCTGGTAATTCCAAAAGCGATATTCGGCCCTCTTTGAGTTCCTGTGCCATGGAAAAATTAGATAACAAGGATGCGCCCAAGCCAGCGTCAAGTTCATCTCTTGGCAGTGACTTTTCCGTTTAACCATACCCTTGGGATGCCCATTTATTAGATGATTATCCAAGCGACTTGAGTAGGGGATGATCGTCATTCAAAAAGTGTGATTTTTCACTAGCTGTCGGCATTCTGCAGCTCGCTCTTCGCCCAAACCACTCGTACCTGTGCTTTCCAATCCAGTGGTAGATTCGGTCTCGTAATCCTTTTGGGATGATAATTAGTGAGTAGAAGAGGGGCCAGCCTCCGCCTAAAAGTCGTGCTACACGAAGAGCGGCTGTGCTTCCGAGGTAGACCTGTCCTTCCTCTACCAATACTAGGGTTTCCAAATAGCTTGGGGGTAACTGGTACATTTTTAGCACCCTTTGGCCTACAGGTCCCTGAATAGAAGCTAGAAGCAACTTTTTTTTGGCATCTCGCTTCAGTACAAAATCCACTGCCGCATTGCACAAGCTACAGTGTCCATCAAAAAGCAAGATGGATTCCTTATCCATTAGCGTAGAAGTTGAATCGTTCCTTTTAGTGTTTGCTGCTTCTTGGTTGGGTCCACCACATCGAAAAAGACTGTTCCAGAATAGTAATAGGTTCCAGCTGGAAGTTCATTTCCACTTGGGTCTTTCCCATCCCAACGGATAAAAGGATCATTTTCTGTTGCGCTTTGGCTTGCATAGCGAAAAACTTCTGTTCCCCAGCGGTTGACTATAAAGAGCTCCACCTGGCTTACAAATCTCGGGCATTTTGAAAATGGGTTGTCAAAAGCCATAAAGGTATCGTTGAGCCCATCTCCATTGGGAGAAAATGCATTTGGCAGGAGGTAGTTCGGGCAATTGTCGATGCATACTACATTGCTTTTTGGACTTTCATTGCCGGAGCGATCCACTGCAGTGAGGTAATAGCAACCCTTGTAATTCGCAAGATTTCTAAGCGTAGCTCGAAGCTGGATCGCGGAATATTGACCGATGCGGGTAAAGGTTCCGTCTTGGCTGCCATCCGGATTGAAGTACAGGCGGTAGCCACTCAGTTCATCGTCACAGGTACCGCTGAAATTAGGCTTCCAACTCAATTCATGCGTGTAGGTAATCGTACCGCAGGATTGTTCGGCAACATATTTCGCACAGTCAGGGCCTTCAAAAGTAAGCACTGGGGCACAAGGAAGGCGGTTATCATCTGGTTTGGCGCAGATAATTTGAGATCGATTTTCGAGGGGATAAACCAGTCCAGCCACATTGTAGGCTCCTTTGGTCACTACATAATAGCAGTACTCTAGGTCTTTTTTAAGCTTCACCCCATTGAATTTGCCTTCATCTAGGTAAATGAATCCCTTTTGGGTTACATCTACATCTGCGATTTTGACGTAGTTGGTTACATCTAGCGCTGCGGCATCCGCTCGGTTTCGGTAAACTTCGTGTGTGTATTTGGCAATGGAATTATTCCAAGGAACATTAAAAGACCACTTGAGCTCAATCACTTCATTGATGATGGTAGGTTCAAGTCGTACCGAAGAGGCTGAAGTGGAAGTATCAATCTTGATGTTGTTATCTAGTAAAACTACCTTGTAATTGTAAACCAGATTTTTGGTATTCAATTTTTTATCGGTGAACAAGGTGTCTGTGGTTTTTCCCAACGACAGACGATTTTGCGCGCCAGTAAATCCCTCGCTTCGAAGCAATTCATAGGAATAGGGGCCTGGAAATTGGACTTTATCCAAGTCGTAGGGCGGAGTCCATTTGACAAAAATCTCCCCGTCTTTCTCATCTGTGGCAGTAATGCTTACATTAGTTAGGATGGGTACATCCACATCAATGGTGATACAGATTTCTTTTGAAACAATACTTTCGCCTAATCTTGGAGTAGGGAATGTCGCTACCAGTCTGTAGCAATAGGTATTTCCAGGAGCTAACCCTTCCCCTCCATTTTTGTCGGTAAAGGCAAAGGTGGTCATGTTGGTGGTTCCAATCAGTTCGTAACCAGCACGAATGCCTGTTTCACAAGAATCCGGTTCATAAGGATCAGAATTAAGCCTTCTCCATACCTGCATTTCTTGCGCAGAAGTGGCACAGGCATAAGGATCCCAGGCCAACTTTAGGGTTCTACCAGGTAATTGCTCTAGTTCATCCCAAACAGGCGGAGGACCAATGACTTTAATTTTCCAAGTCTGGATATCAACCAATTTAGGTCCAGAGAGCGGTTTATCGGTGATGCGTACGCGTACCTCATACTCCCGTTCCCGCACATGATTGCAGACCGTTTGCCAATCAAAATTCACTATGCCTGGCTGAACCTGGAAAACGTTTTCTGGTTTGTAGGTGGCTGGAGAAGTATTGATTTCCATGGGCTCCCCAAAAACTTCAATTTTGATGGGATCTCCATCTGGGTCTTGTCCTTGGATGATTTCCTTGATTCGCGTTCCTGCTACCACGCAGAGGTCGGGGGGAAGAATAAGTTTGGGGCGTTTATTGTTCGAGTTTTCAATGATAATCTGCATATCCCGAACCACGTAGCCTATTTCCACATACTTCCCGTCGATTTTACGCCATTCAGTGATTCGCATTGCCACACTATATTGCCCTGCAGTGCCAGGAGCATCCCAGACCAGGTCACCAAAAATAGCATCCACTTTCATAAATGCAGGGCCAGTACCATCCTCTTTATTCTTACTAAATTCTGCGCTTGCAGGATCTCGGTAATTATTGACTACACGCTCAAATCCCTGCTTGGGAATTTCAATGCGGTACGAAAGACTATCTCCATCTGGGTCGTAAGCCCCAGGATTATGGATATACCGCACATTTACGGCGCCATTATCCACCGGTGGAATAGTCAATATAGGTGAGTTGTTGACCCCGATGAAGGGATCAATGGTGATTTCAGTTTCCACATAGAATGGGGTGTCAACCGAATTATTCATGTTCAGCGTCAAATCGTTTCGGTTGAACTCTAAGAAACGAATCTTGTATTTACCGGGACCCTGAAAAGTGTGCGTGATGACGAAGGTATTTTTTTCGATTAGGTCTCCCAAATCTTCGACCAATGAGAAATCACTTTTTGTGTTGAGCTGTTCCTCACGACCATCTCCAAAATTGATTCGCCCAGGACCAAAAACTACGGATGAACGCGTATCGGTATAGCCTACTACCGTGATGCGGTAGGTGAGGGTTTGTACCGAAATTCGTTCTGCAATGATCTCTCCCGCACGAATGTGTGTAGCCCAAGCCGTACTGAGGGCTGAAAAAAATGTGATGAAAAATAAGACAAAATAAATTTTAAGCTTCATATCGGTCAAGGTGAATTTTCTGGGATTAAAATGGGCATTAAGAATGACTTCAGACTGGATAAATTCACTCAAATTTTTCTTTTTATACGAAGTAAACGGATGGATGGAGAAAAACCTTCGAAAGTTAAAACAATAAAATTGAACAGACTGTTGAAAACTTGTGCCAATTAAGCATATAGAACGAAAAATTATAAGCTATTTAGAATCATTTAAAATAAGAAAGCAGTTCTTGCATGGATTGCATACTAGCCTTCTCGGATGTAAATTTGGCCAATTAAATAGTAAAACCACTTTGTTTTAAACTAATCTTAGTCATTTATGAGTTGGGTTACCAAAACCTTGAATAGTACCCTCGGAAGAAAACTGATTATGGCGCTGACCGGTCTTTTTCTTATCCTATTTTTATCTGGCCATGTGTCTGGAAATCTACTTCTTTTTAAGGGTGATGGGGGTCAGGCATTTAATATGTATGCCAAGTTTATGACTACCAATCCAGCAGTGAAGTTGCTGTCCTACCTGACCTACATCTCGGTGCTTGGACACATTTTGTATTCTATTTTACTTGCCCAGCACAATAAGTCTGCAAGGCCAGTACCCTACTCTACCTCCAAAGGCAGCACCAATAGTGCATGGTCCTCTCGCAATATGGGCGTTTTGGGAACGATTATCCTGATTTTCTTGGTAGTTCACCTTCAAGGATTTTGGGCAAAAATGCACTGGGGAGAGGTTCCTATGGTGACTTATGCGGGTGAAGAATACAAAGACCTATACCTAATTGTAAACGAAGCCTTCAAACAAGTTTGGTTAGTGGCCTTGTATGTGATTTCCATGGTGTTTTTAGGCTTTCACTTGTCTCATGGATTTGCCTCTGCATTCCAAACTTTGGGCCTCAATCACAATAAATATTCTCCTGCCATCAAGATGGTGGGGACACTCTATTGCATCTTGGTTCCTTCCTTGTTTGCAGCCATGCCTCTTTACATTCATTTCTCTAGCTACTAAATAGTCCCGTATGATACTAGATTCTAAAATACCTGCTGGTCCTTTGGCAGAAAAATGGACTAATCACAAGTTTTCAAGCAAGCTGGTTAACCCTGCGAATAAGCGTAAATACGATGTGATTGTCGTAGGTACAGGTTTGGCAGGCGCATCCGCTGCTGCCTCTCTTGCTGAGCTAGGCTACATTGTTAAGGCTTTTTGTTTCCAAGACAGCCCCAGAAGAGCGCACTCCATCGCAGCACAAGGGGGGATTAATGCAGCAAAAAACTACCAGAATGACGGGGACTCTATCTACCGACTTTTTTACGATACCATCAAGGGTGGAGATTACCGGGCACGCGAGGCGAATGTCTACCGTCTTGCAGAGGTGTCTGTTAAAATTATTGACCAGTGTGTGGCGCAAGGAGTACCTTTTGCTCGTGAATATGGAGGGCTTTTAGCCAACCGTTCTTTTGGAGGAGCTCAGGTATCTCGTACCTTTTATGCTCGCGGGCAAACAGGTCAGCAATTGTTGCTAGGGGCCTATTCGGCCTTGAGCCGCCAGGTAGCAAATGGCAAGGTAAAATTGTATCCGCGTACCGAGATGATGGACTTGGTGGTCATCGATGGCCATGCCAAGGGCATTGTGACGCGTAACTTGATTACAGGAGCTGTAGAAACGCATGCTGCCCATGCGGTACTTTTATGTACAGGTGGATACGGCAACGTGTTTTTTCTCTCCACCAATGCCATGGGGTCCAATGTGACTGCAGCTTGGAGAGCACACAAGCGTGGAGCATTTTTTGCGAATCCTTGCTTTACGCAGATTCACCCTACTTGTATCCCAGTATCTGGAGACCACCAGTCGAAGTTGACCTTGATGTCTGAATCCCTCCGTAATGACGGTAGAGTTTGGGTTCCCGCCTCGCAAGAGATCGCAGAGAAACTTAGAAAAGGACAGATCAAAGCGAATGATATCAAAGAGGAAGACAGGGATTATTTCTTGGAGCGGAATTACCCATCCTTTGGTAATCTGGTGCCTCGTGATGTAGCCTCTCGGAATGCTAAATATGTATGCGACCAGGGTCTTGGGGTCAACGAAACTGGTGAAGCAGTATTCCTGGACTTCCGCTATGCGATCACGCGCGACACTAGAGAAATTATCGAACAGAAGTACGGCAACCTTTTTGAAATGTACAAGCAGATTACTGGTGAGGATCCTTACGAAATGCCGATGATGATTTATCCTGCAGTACATTATACGATGGGAGGTCTTTGGGTGGATTACAATTTGATGACCACAGTGCCTGGCTTGTATGCCCTTGGAGAGGCTAACTTCTCCGAGCATGGTGCCAACCGACTTGGAGCTTCTGCTTTGATGCAGGGCTTAGCAGATGGGTATTTTGTGGTTCCTTACACTGTTGGTGACTATTTAGCGCAGCTTGCTCCGAAGCAAGTGGACGAGACGCATCCAGAATTCGCCAGAATAAAAGAGGAAGTACAAAATCGAATCAACATGCTTCTGCAGATCAATGGAACTAAGCCCGTAGATTATTTCCATAGACGACTGGGTAAAATCATGTGGAATGAGTGCGGAATGGCGAGAACTATTAAAGGATTAAAAGGAGCTAAGGCTGAGATCCAAGCGTTGAAAAAGGAGTTTTGGTCCAATGTTAAGGTAATGGCCACCAATGAAGAACTCAATCAATCCTTGGAGAAGGCGAATCGAGTGGCGGATTTCCTGGAATTGGGAGAACTAATGGTGGATGATGCACTCCACCGAAACGAATCCTGTGGAGGACACTTTAGAGAAGAATACCAAACTCCCGATGGGGAAGCCCTTCGCGACGACGAAAATTTTGCCTATGTGGCTGCCTGGAAATACCTAGGAGAAGGCCAAGAAGAGGAACTTGTCAAAGAGGAGTTGGTCTTTGAAAATGTTAAACTTACTCAGCGTTCTTATAAATAATTTATAGGCAATTAGTTCAAGTGCACTTTGACATTTTCTTTCAATTAAGCTAAAAAAGTGAGAGCCGTTGACCTAAAATAAAACTAGCGTAGACAGATGAAATTGACTTTAAAAATCTGGAGACAGAAAAATTCGACAGACAAGGGAGGATTTGTCACTTATGTGGCAGATCATGTTTCCAAAGACATGTCTTTTTTGGAGATGTTGGACGTATTGAATGACCAACTTACCGAAAGAGGTGTGGATCCAGTGCACTTTGATCACGACTGCAGAGAAGGAATCTGTGGCATGTGCTCCCTTTACATCAATGGCAAGCCTCATGGACCGCTGCAGACTACTACCTGCCAGTTGCACATGCGCTCCTTCTCCGATGGAGAGACGATCACTATTGAGCCCTGGAGAGCCAAGGCTTTCCCTGTGGTAAAAGACCTCGTCGTGAATAGATCTGCCTTTGATCGAATTATCCAAGCAGGGGGTTATGTGTCCGTCAATACTGGAGGGGCTCCAGATGCCAACGAAATTCCAATCCCAAAAAATGTGGCTGATTTGGCCATGGATGCAGCACAGTGTATAGGCTGCGGAGCTTGCGTAGCGGCTTGTAAAAACGCCTCCGCAATGCTTTTCACCTCTGCCAAAATCTCCCAGCTGGCTTTATTACCTCAAGGACAGGTGGAACGCAAAACTAGAGCAGAAAAGATGGTGGCTCAGATGGATGCCGAAGGCTTTGGAGCTTGTACCAACACGGGTGCCTGTGAAGCAGAATGTCCAAAAGGCATCTCCATCACCAATATTGCGCGGATGAATCGAGAATATTTCTCTGCTGTGGTCAGCAGCGATACGATGTAGGGAGGGAAGTCTTTTCCAACTAAAAAAGGGCCATCTGATGCTGGCCCTTTTTTGATTTCCCCCTACTTAGTGCATCTGGTTGATCCATTCCCGAATCAAGGCCACTCCCTCTGAATGGATGCTAGTTCGCCCGATCTCTGGCATTGCTACTCCCATTTCGGTGGAGTTCATGCGATGAAGGAGGATGGATGCATCCGCCTGACCGGGTACGATATCGTAGGTGTGCTTGCCCGATCCCTTACCTGCTGCCACTGGGGTTTTGAATACACCAAGCTTCATGGGGTCTTTCTGGCCATAGGTTAGAAATAGTCCAGAAGTGCTCGCCGGTCCTTCAGCACGATGGCAATGAGAGCAATTGATGTCTAGGTAAGCCATTGCTCGATCGTTTAAGGCTTGGCTTTGATCTTCATAGTTGATTAGGGAAGGATGTGCCGCCTTGCCCAAGAAGCCTTCTAGCTTTCCAAGTTTGGTCCAATGTGCCAATTGGTTCTCAGATCCATCTTCAAAGGTGAATTCATGGTTGAGGTACCTGATTTGGACTCCCAAGGGAGCTAAGGATTCATTTTTGTTGTGGCAGCTCTTGCATTGGTTTTTGTTGGGAACGAGGTAGTTGATGACCTGCTCCTTACCTGCATTGTCGATAAAGCGAACTTCTTTTTCTGCCCCCACCACCTTCAATACGGCATCTGTTTGGGAGGCATTCCAGACGTAGGGATAGGCCTGCCAACCCGTTTCCTCGTGGACCATAAGCCGGGTTTCGATAATCCTTCGCTCCCCTTCCGGATTTCGAAAATCAGTCGGGTAGTAAAAATTCTTTATCAGGATAGTTCCCTGCGGCAAATCGAGTTCTTCACCGGCTAGGCTGGCTTTTGATCCCTCTGGAAGAGATACGAATCGACTTTTTAAAGCATAATCTGTAAAGAGGGAAGATGCGGGCTGGTAGGGGAGAATGCTAGCGTTAGGACTAAGAGATGCCATTTCCCCGGTAAAAAAGCCATAGGTGGATAGTCTACGATAGGGAAATTTTCCATCCGCTTCCTCAGGCGCTAGGACTTCTTCTACTGGATTGGATGCTACCTCCTGTTCACTCGCTTGTGGAGTACAGGAAGCTACCAGACCTAGCAGGAGAAAGAAAGTAAAAATCCGTTCAGCTAACCCGCTCATTTTAATTGGGTCTCTTGGATGTAGTTAGTGAAAGCTTGTCTCCTGAAGGTCCTTTACACTGTTGGAAAGGGCTGGAATCGCTAAAGGAGTCAATGTTATCCTCGCCTTCCATCAGGTAGAAGCGGGTAAAGCGAAGAGACTCCATATTGGGCTCCTGGATGCAGACCCGCATGGGGTTGCTATCAATGGAGGCACTTACGGTCTCGTCCCAAATTCCATCGTAAATGATATCTTGGGTTTTTAGCCAACCATGGGCATTGTACAGGCTGACCAACTGTCCCAATTCCCTGGTGAGGTCAGGTAGGTTGATCCAAGATCCCCGATCGTATTGGTTGTCGTGCAGGGAAATGTCAGAGGTGTAGGGAGACCAGTTGGGTGCCTCGGCAGGGAATCCAGTTACCTGGTAGCTAGCGATAGCCACACCATAGGTTTTGTTTCGTAGGATACGGTTGTTGAAAATCTCTACCTCTTTGGCTGCCAGTAAGACAATGCCGGATCCAGGAGGGATCATTGTGACAGTATTGCCGTTAGGTCCATCCCCCAGTGGGGTAGCAAAATTCTCGTGGTTGTTGTCTACAATGTCATTGTCGTAGATGCGTGTTTGCCGGCCATCTCCTTTAGGTAGACCTGGCAGGTTAAATACTAGGATTCCACCCGCATTGTCTCGGGCCGTATTTCCATAGACTTCGGCGCGGTCACAGTTTTCGATTTCTATTCCTGCCACATTGCCAAAGGCCAGGGAGTTTTTGACGACTATATCTTCGGATTGACCTATATAGATTCCCGCATCTTTGGAATGTGAGGCGATGCATTCATCGATCAGCACATTTTTACATTGGACAGGATAGATGGCATAGGTACCATTTTTGGATTTGTCCCCGTTGGTCCAGGTTACATTGATCTTCCGAAAAATGATGCCATCCGTATGCTGCGCTTTGATTCCATCGCCTGGTGCATCCTCGATGCTCAGGTTTTCGATGCTGATGTCTTTGCCGACAATTTTTACCCCCTCGCCTCCAGATTTCAGGTTTCTAAAGGAGAGTACCGTTTGGTCCATTCCATCCCCTTGGATGCGAATTGCGGTTTTGTTATCTAGGATCAGCTGCGTTTTGAGTTCATAAAACCCAGCGGGGATATGGATGGTGCTGGAATCTTCTGCCAGGATAAATGCTTCCACCAAAGCCTCTACTTCGTTCAATGATGCACGACGGAGGCCGGAACTATCAAAGGTTTGTTCATTGGATTGTGAGCCGCAGCTCAAGAGCAGTAGTCCTAAAAAAAATAAGAGAAGGGATCGAATCATGCTGCGTACAATTTGTGCACCCTTGATTGCCATTAATTTTTGATTGAAATTCGATTTCAGTAGTTCAAAGATTGCGTGGTAAACTAAGGTTAGTTTGGGTTTGATTTGTTAGAATTAGAAATTTGGGAAAAAATGTGAGAGATTCCAAATTCAGGAATTTTCCTTAAATTTTTTGCTAGGAACACTAAAATGTTCAAGAATAAAATTCATTGACAGATAGAAATTTGGTTTTCTTATCTTAGTTTTATCAAACTATTTATCTCCCCTCCCATGAAAAAAGGTGTATTGATTCTTGCATTTTTAATTTTCACCGCTGCCGCTCAAGCTCAAATAGGGGTTCGTGCAGGTATTGGTTCGACTAACTTCTCCAATGGAGAATCTCAGCGTGCTTTCACCTCAATAACTGGAATCCATTTAGGAGCCTATTATGGACTCAGGGCAACAAACAAGTTGACGGTAGAGCCAGGTTTATTTTATTCAGGAAAAGGATATAAAACAGTACCGCTAGGTGCATCGCAAGAAATCAAAGAGAATTTGGGTTACTTGGATATTCCCTTGTTGGCACGTTATGCTTTTAATTCTACCTTTAACTTATTTGCTGGCCCTCAGGCAGGATTTCTTCTTTCAAGAACCCGTACGAGTGGAACTGTGAAGGACACGAATGCAGAATCCCTAGGAGGGTATGAAATTGGAGCCATTTTGGGTATGGGTTACCAGATGTCCTCTGGTGTTAACCTTCAGTTCAGTTACGATTTTGGCGTTGTACCCTTCAAATACTACGAATTTGAGGTAAATAATACCGTATTCAAACTCTCTGTAGGGTACACACTTCCTTCTAAAGCAGCGAAAGAAAAAACGGAGTAGCATTCCGTTTATTTTTTTAGTCTGTCAGGGTTGTCTTCTATAAAGGATTTCCATCCCTCATTTCTTCCACGCGTTTGCATCCTGCCTTCGTGAAAGTGATGGCAAAGTGCTACGGCCAGCGCATCTGTGGCATCCAGCAGTTTGGGAAGTTCTTCAATACCTAGTAAGGTTTGAAGCATCGCTGCTACCTGCTCCTTGGAGGCATTTCCATTGCCTGTAACTGATTGCTTGACCTTTTTTGGAGAGTATTCGGTAATGGGAATTTCTTTGGAAAGTGCGGCTGCCATCGCTACCCCTTGTGCTCGACCTAGTTTCAGCATAGACTGCACATTGACCCCATAGAAAGGGGCCTCCAAGGCTACCGAATCAGGAGCAAATTCATCCAAAATACTAGAAATACGCTCAAATATTTTTTTGAGCTTCAGTTCATGCGTCTCGTATTTTTTGAGGTGAATGACCCCATATTGGAGGATCTTGTATTTCTTGCCTTCTGTCAAAATCAAGCCATAGCCCATCACCGTAGTGCCTGGATCGATACCTAAAATGATCTTTTCTGTGGGGAGTTTCTTTTCAGGAGCTTTCACGAAACCAAGTTAAGGGAAATACAGGGAAAATCATGCGAGAGCTCCATTTGGGTGAAGAGTCTCATTTTTACGAAGTTTGAGTCCTATGAGTGCTAGCCAAATTTCCAATAAGATTCCTTAATTTTAGAAATTAGCCGAAGAATCATGAGTGACGAAGAATTTGATTTATTAGACGAATTGTATTTTGTTCAGCCCTATTCAGTCCTGCA
Organism: Bacteroidota bacterium; assembly: GCA_027593175.1. Taxonomy (GTDB): domain Bacteria; phylum Bacteroidota; class Bacteroidia; order Cytophagales; family Cyclobacteriaceae; genus Algoriphagus. Next base: position 29,470 of record JAQCJI010000012.1, read on the forward strand.
AGAGGCCTTGGGTTGGGAGGATTCCCAGCTTCTGGACACCCTTATTTTGCTTAAGAATAAGGGCTGGATCAAATGCTTTTCAGCACCAGACCGAGAATGCTTTGACTTGATAAATCTCCATGAAGTAGGGAAGGAGCTGTTATATTTAGCCACAAAAAAAGGCCTAATGGCCCACAACACCATCTAACGTGCAATCGAATTACAAATACCAACGGAAAGAATTGGAGCTGAAGGCCTTGCTAGAAATTACGAAGGCAATCAATGAAAACCAATCGGAAGAGGTGCTGATCACCATCTTCAAGTTCACCTGTTTGGTACACCTAGATATCCGTTCTTTAATTCTATATGTAGCTAAGGAAGGGGACTTTGAACAGCGCATCGCTCATGGTGTAAAGTCAAAAACACCAGTTCTGCTCTTCGCCGATTCGGTAGAGGAAAATAAAAAGTCTAGCAGCTTATCTATCCGCCTCGAAGAAGGGTATTCCTTTGGAGAGCTAGAAACCTACCTCCCTGTATACCACAAGGAGAAACTGCTGGCAATTTTGTTTTTGAAACAAAAAAATAAGGAGCTCGAATTGGACTTGGATTTTACCCAAGCCCTTGCAAATATTCTGGTCGTTGCTTTAGAGAATAAACGCTTTACTAGATGGCATTTGGAGCAGGAAGTGGTAAAAAGGGAAATGGAAATTGCCTCGCAGGTGCAGCAACTTTTATTTCCTGCAGTTTTACCGAATACAGAATTTTTGAAGGCGGAGGTAACCTATATTCCCCACAGCAGAGTCGGGGGCGACTATTACGATTTGATTACGAGTGGTGAGGATAAATTGTATTTCTGTATCGCAGATGTGTCCGGAAAGGGAATGGCAGCCGCTCTGTTGATGTCTAATTTTCAAGCAGCACTCAGGACCTTGTTGCGAAGCCGTACAGACTTGGAAACCTTGATTCATCAACTGAATTTCACCCTATTCGATCTGACCAAAGGGGAGCGGTTTTTGACATTTTTTATTGGAGAATATGAGTTTTCAAGTGGCAACTTACGTTTTGTGAATGCAGGGCATAATCCACCGGTGTTATATGGTGCAGCGTCAGGTACCACTGAGTTTCTGGAAGCGGGTACCACGATCTTGGGTGCTTTTGAGATTGTCCCATTTTTGGAAGTAGGGATGCGAGAAGGCTTGCGAGATTTTACTATCCACCTATACACGGATGGCTTGACTGAAGCCATGAATCCGGAGGAAGAAGAGTTTGGAGAGGAGCGATTTATGGAGTTTATTGAGAAAAACAAGGATCGAGACCCTGCTCAATTTCATCTTGAATTTCGATTAGCAATGAATAAATTCTCCAAGAAAACTCCTTTTCATGATGATTTAACCCTTTTAAGCCTTCGATTTTCGAAAGGATGAGCGTGTATCAAATTCCATTTTTGCTCCCCTTTCTATATCCCAATCGGATTTGGAAAGGGCCAGCTTTGGAACAAAAAATTTCCCTCACTTTTGACGATGGGCCTGTACTGGGCACAACCGACTGGGTGGTGGAGGAATTAGCGAAGCGGGGCATGAAAGCCACTTTTTTTATGGTCGGAGATAATGTGTGCAAGCATCCTGCCTTAGCCCAAACAGTAGCGGCAGCAGGGCATCAAATTGGGAATCATACTTACCATCACTTGTCTGGCTGGAAAACGGCCATTCAAGCATATTTGGAAGATGTTGCAGCTTGCGATGTTATCCTTGCCAATACCTTAGGGGAAGTGCCTCAGTTTTTTCGCCCGCCTTATGGTTGGATGAGCTCAGGGCAAGCCAAGGGGCTGGCTGCAGCTAAGAAAATTGTGATGTGGAATTTGCTGAGTTATGATTTTCATTCGAATTTATCTTCGGAGAAATTGATTCGGGTCTGTACTTCGAGAACAGCTCCTGGAATGATTATCGTATTTCATGATCAGCAGAAAACCAAGGAGCAACTGAAGAGGATTTTGCCCTGCTACTTAGATTTTTTAATAGGTGAAGGATATACAACACAGCTGTTGGAAGGCTAGTGGGCTACTGGGTCTAACACAGTAATTTTTTAAACCAATCTGTTCCTTTCGGGATATTGCATGTATACTTTCTTATTTTTGACGCATAATTGTTAGTTTAACCCTCCTTTCCTTCATGCAGTTGATCGATACCCACGCCCATATTTATTCTAGCAAGTTTGATGCAGATCGGGATCAGGTCATGGAAGAGATTCGTGCTGCGGGTGTTTCAAAGATTTTTATGCCCAATGTGGATGTGGATAGCATTGACCGCATGCTGGACTGTGAGGCACGCTACAGGGACTTGTGTGTGCCGATGATGGGATTGCATCCTTGCGAAGTAGGCGATGATTTTGAGGCGCAGTTACAGGTTATGGAGAACTGGCTCAACACCCGTCCGTTTGCTGCGGTGGGAGAGATTGGTACTGATTTGTACTGGGATAAAACGAACCTAGATCGGCAGCTTAAGGCCCTGGAGATTCAGGTGGGATGGGCGAAAGCCAAGGAGCTGCCTATTGTATTGCACTGCAGGGAGTCCATGGAACTGACCATTGAATTTATTGAAAAAGCGCACAATAGTAAGTTGAGAGGAATATTTCATTGCTTTACAGGAACTTTGGTCCAAGCAAAACGCATTGTAGAGATGGGATTTTTACTCGGAATTGGAGGCGTCGTAACCTATAAAAATGGAGGCTTGGATCAGGTGATCCCGTATATTGGGTTGGAGCATTTGGTATTGGAAACAGACGCTCCCTATTTGTCTCCGGTTCCACATCGTGGAAAGCGAAATTCTCCTGCTAATTTACCCTTTGTGGCGGAGCGAGTAGGTGCCCTCCTTCAAATACCTGCTGCACTAGTAGCGGAAGCCACTAGTGCACAAGCACTTCAACTGTTTACAAGGATCGAAAAATGAATTACAAAATCGTTCGTCTTAATACCGGAATCAAAACAAGCAAGGCTTCCTCTGTTCTGATTATCTATACAGGAGGTACCTTGGGGATGTCCTACGACAAGTCAGGTGCTTTGGTACCCTTCAATTTTGGTCAGATTTTGGAGAAGATTCCAATTCTTTCCAACATGAATATTGCCATCACGGTGATTTCATTTCCCGAACCCATCGACTCTTCCAATGTGACGATGAGTCATTGGAAGGATATGGCCTATATCATCACAGAGAATTACGACAGCTACGATGGCTTTGTCGTGTTACATGGCACAGATACCATGGCCTACTCTGCTTCCATGTTGAGTTACATGCTAGAGGGCTTAAATAAGCCCGTTATATTTACAGGAGCACAGCTGCCGATCTCGGCCATGCGTTCCGATGCACGAGAAAATTTAATGACCTCTTTGGAAATTGCAACTGCCAAGTCTAAGGGCAGACCTATTGTTCCGGAAGTTTGTATTTTCTTTAACCACATGTTGCTGCGGGGTAACCGTTCCAAAAAGGTACAAAGTGTCCATTTTGATGCCTTTGAATCGGAAAACTACCCCATTCTAGCGGAGGCGGGCATTGTGATTGACTACAATGCGACGGCCATTCGACCCTACGAGCCCAATCGAAAGTTGATCAATCGGAGTAAACTGGACAATGGGGTAATGATTGTAAAACTTTTTCCTGGGATTACCGAAAAAATTTTAGATGCTTGTTTTGCTATTACAGGCTTACGAGGCGTGGTCTTAGAAACTTATGGGTCAGGAAATAGTCCTTCCATTGGCTGGTTTATGAAGTCTTTGGAATCCGCAATTAAGAAGGGCTTGATCCTCTTGAATGTGTCTCAGTGCAATGGAGGTCGCGTGATTCAAGGGCGATACGAAACGAGCAAGGAGTTACTAGCGGTAGGAGTAGTTAGTGGGGCAGATATGACTACAGAGGCAGCGGTCACCAAGCTAATGTTCTTGCTGGGGCAAAAGTTAAGTCAGGAGGAGATTTGCTTGCAACTCACGCAGTCCATTGCGGGGGAGATCAGTACCTAATTTTTTTAATTTCCGAATGCCGTTTGGAATCGGCAGGAATAATTTTTTTCTTTGCACTCCGATTCGCGTAGCGGATCAAACCACAAAAAGAGAGGTGTCCGAGTGGTTGAAGGAGCACGCCTGGAAAGTGTGTATACTCCAAAAGGGTATCGAGGGTTCGAATCCCTCTCTCTCTGCACACAAAAAAGCCCTTATTTCATTGGAATAAGGGCTTTTTTGTGATTTTTCTGGAGTATCTATCAATCGGAAAGTATGGATACAGAATTTCTAAAATAAGATTTCTAGACTACTCTCCTTCCTTATTTTGCCATAGCCATCCCCTCCTGGCTCCAAGCTTGAATCCCCCCTTGCAAGTGGTAAACCTTGGTGTAGCCCTGCTGGAGTAGCATTCGTGCAGCTTCCTCGCTGCGTGCACCCACGGCACAGTAGAGGTACAGTTCCTGGCCTTTGGAGATTTGGCTGACCTGGTCTAGGAAATTGGGACTGTAAAAATCGATGACTAACGCGCCTTCAATTTTCCCTTGTGCCACTTCCCCTGCCGTGCGTACATCTAAGAGGGTGCCTTTGGAACTCTTGGCAGCAAAGTCTTGGACAGTTAGGGTGACTACTGAGCCTCCTGCAGTGGTGGATGAGCTTGCGGTCGCTGCCTTGCTCACTTCGGAACTAGAAGGGGATTGGCAGGCAATACTAGTGAAGAACAAAATTAGGGTGGAAAAAAGAGTCGATTTCATGGGTCAATTTTTTTATAAAATTAGAGAATTTAGAATACCCTCTTTGTGAGTAAAGACACAGAAAAGATCCCTGGAAGTAGGTCTTGCTAGCTACTCCTACAAAAATGCCATACTCAAGGTTCCTACAAGCATAATTGCTTTCGCCAAGGCACTCAGTTGCGTAAACTGTTCCTTGCGATCTGCACGGTAGATGAGCCACATAAACCAGCAAAAAACCAGTCCCATGCCCCCAAAATAATAATACAGGTGCGTAAGATTGAGTTGGAAGGTGACGGTAAGAATGGCTCCTACAAAGGTGATGGCAATGGAGTAGATCACCTGTTTAGTTTTGCGAAAACCAAGGATAATGGGAAGGGTTTTGGAGCCATGCACTTGGTCCCCATGTTGATCTTTAAGGTCTTTGAGCAGTTCCCGGATAAGGTTTAAGAAAAACGCGAATAGTGCGTAGGTAAATACGAATAATTCATTTTTCTGGTAATAGTAGCCCAAAAGGTAAATAGAGAGTCCTGTCAAAAAAGCGACAGCAACATTTCCAATAAAGGGCTTCCGCTTGAGCCGATTGCAATACCACCAGAGCAGCAACCCAGCAAAAAATATAAGGGTAGCAATTCGAGGAGCAACTAACCATCCCAACCCTATAGCAATCAAGTTAAAAAGACTATTAAGGGCTAAGATTACTCTTCGCTTAATGCCCTTTCCAACCACCACCTCCTTGGGGCGGTTGATGTAGTCGATTTTCACATCGTAGTAGTCGTTGATCATGTAGCCCGCTGCTGTAACCAGCACAGTGGCCATTAGAAGTAGGTAAAGTCGGTAATCCTGCAGAACAGGAAGACCTTGGGCATTGGTTTTAATCAGGAAGTGGGCAGTCATGCCCTGCGTAAAGGCAATCAGTAGCAAATTGATAGGTCTGCTGATTCTAAAAAGGCCCCGAAGTGACAAGGTTTTTTCCATTAGCTTGATTGCAACTTAAAAATAAGAGAATTGTGGGATGAATCTGTGATTATTTTAAGGTCTTCCCTCCGACATTCTAGTTCATTTTTTAGGTATGGAAAAATACTTTTTCTTAACTTGAATTTTTAGACCCAATGACCCATGAATAATCCGATCCCTTCTTCTAGAAGAAACTTTATCAAACGCTCCGGAACTGCACTTGCAGGTTCTTTTTTTATCCATCCCTTTGCACAAGCATTACAGTTATTCCCCGCCCTAGATCGAAAGATGAAAGTGGCCTTAGTAGGTACAGGTGTTCGAGGACTCAGCATGTGGGGACGGGATGTGGTGCAGGCCTATAGCGAACGCGTGGAATTTGTCGGCTTATCTGATAAGAATGAAGGCCGGATGCGCCTCGGGAAGGAGTACATGCAAGTGGATTGTCCCCTGTTCCTAGATTTTGACCAAATGCTCCGTGAAACCAGCCCAGATGTGGTGATCGTGACGACCATGGATAGCACCCACCATGAATTTATAATCAAGGGATTGAAGGCGGGGATGCATGTGATCACCGAAAAACCGATGACCACGGATGAAAAGAAGGTGCAAGCAATTTTGAATGCGGAAAAGGCGTCTGGCAAGCAGGTGCTGGTAACCTTCAATTACCGCTACTCCCCTCACCGGCAAAAACTCTACGAATTACTACAGGAAGGGGCCATTGGTAAGGTAACTTCGGTCGACTTTCATTGGTACCTAGATACCTCACATGGCGCAGATTATTTCCGTCGATGGCATGGGATCCAAGCCTACAGTGGCAGCTTGCTGGTACATAAAGCTTCGCATCATTTTGACCTGCTCAATTGGTGGCTTAACTCAGACCCAGAGGAGGTATTTGCCTATGGGTCGCTTGAGTTTTATGGGAAAAACGGTCCTTTTCGTTCCAAAACTTGTCGGGGCTGTCCCCATGCTTCTTCCTGTGATTTTTATTGGGACATTACCAAAAACAAGGACCTCTACCAGCTATATGTGGAGAATGAAAAATACGATGGCTACCATCGTGATGGATGTGTATTCCGTGAAGAAATCGACAGCTACGATAAAATGGCCGTCCAAATCCGCTACAAAAACAAGGTCCAAGTAAGCTATTCCCTGACCACCTACTCACCCTACGAAGGATACCGAATTGCCTTTAATGGAACCGAGGGCCGACTTGAAGCCTGGATCAAGGAAAGCCAGCCTTGGGAGGAGAAAAGGGAAGATGAACTGGTTTTGGTGAAGAATTTTGGAGAACGAACTCTCATCCCGATTCCACATGGAGCAGGTGGGCATGGGGGAGGAGATATGCTACTCAAAGACAAGCTATTTCTGGATCCCAACCAAGCGGATCCCTGGAGGCAGTCTGCAGGTAGCAGAGATGGTGCCATGTCCTGTTTGATTGGAATTGCAGCGAGAAATTCGATCGAGCAAGGCATATCCATTCGTATCCAAGACCTGACCACTATTCCTTTGCAGGCAACGGGTAGAGGAGCTTGAAACTTCGGGTAAAAAAAGGTCCTAGTGATTTTTGTTCACTAGGACCTTTTTAGTTTACAGCATTATTTTCTTTGTGGGCTTGAAGTATTTAATTCTTAATGCAGTGTAGTAGCTGGCTTTTCTTGCAAATCAACCAAGGCTACAGCCCCATGAATGGCCGTTTCATCCAGGTCAGAAACCAAAATTTGTAGTTTTTCCAAGACACTAGAGTAAGCAAAAGTTTGAAGGGTTGCCTGCATGGACTTTTCAAATAAGGGGAAGGTCTTGCGGATGGAGCCTCCCAAAATGATGGCCTCTGGAGCCAGAGAATAAAGAATCACTTTCAGTAGCTCGCCAACATGCCGTCCAAATTCCTCAAAGGCCTGCAAGGCGATCGGATCCCCATCCAAAGCTAGTTTGGCCAAGGCCTTGGGTCGGCTCTGGTAAAAGCGGTTGAAAAACTTGCCGCTGCAGTAATCTTCAAAGGTTCCCTCTAAATAGGGAGCGCCGCACCATTCTCCTGCGGCGGAATTGATGCCCGAATACAGCTTCCCATGAATGATGATTCCACCGCCGACCCCGGTGCCAAGCGTAATACCGACTAAGTGTTGAAAGCCCTTACCTAGGCCAAACTTATGGACTCCAAGTGCGAAGCAGTTTGCATCGTTGTTGATAAAAACGGGTTTCCCAAATCGGCTAAAAATAAATTTTCGTAGTTCCACATGCTGGAAAGATGGAATATTGGCCAAGCCCAGCACAATTCCTTCCTGAGGATCTACAAGTCCTGGTATGCCAATTCCAATCCCTTCAAAAGAGTGTGGGAGGTAACTTTCAATAAAAGCAGCCAGGTTTTCCAAAATCACCTCTTGACTTTCTGAGGCAGGTGTAGGGATGCTACGGATATCTTGGAGATGACCCTGAAAGAGTACTCCAGCTTTAATGCTGGTACCACCAATGTCAAGTCCTAAAATAATATATTCCACGACGAAAAAGGGGATTAAAGGGATCAAAAATACAGGGTTCTCTTGAAATGGGAAGCATTGATCAGGGGATTGGGTTTGGAGGTGAATTGGTGCCGCTTACAACAAGCCTTCAATGGATTTCTCCAGTTCGCGGGCAGTGGCCAAAAATTCATCCACATTCATATCACGTAAGAAAATCAGTCCATGGCTAGCTCTGACCTTGGCATGCTCGTGTTGATAAAAGTAATTTTTGCCGAGTAAGAGTTGAATGTCAGTGAGTTGGCCTACCCAGGTGCGCTTGGCGACGGTGCTAAACTTGCCGTTGTGGGCATAGCTTGGGAAGGAGGCACGTACTTGGCTGAGGTAGCAATTGCTAAAGGAATCTTCCATGACGGCTATGTCTCCAAGGGATACAGGGACGATGACATTGGCTTCATGCGGTTCAAACATAAACCAAACATTACGGTAGCCGATGATGCGCAGCTGGCTTATATCCTCCTCCTTGGACCATTTTTTTACTGCTGCTGCAGTCGCTTGAAGCACCTTGTAGTGTGTATCAGGTCCAGATCCTTCGGGATCGAGCGTGAGACTCAATTTGGTCGGTTTGATTTTGCGGAGGAGGTCTACAATCGGATCTACATCGCGGGTTTTGTCGGGCTGCTCCGTGAAAATATCGCCGGTATAGAAGCCAAGGCGCAGGTGGTGCACATTTTTTACCTGTACGCCAAAGTGGGCCCAAACCAGTTCCTCCTCAAACTCTCGGATCATTCCTTTGAGCTTCTGGATTTTTGGCGGGTTTTTCTCGCCATCGTAGGATTTCTTAAGAATTTGTATGACCTCATTGATGGTTTCTCGCAGCTGTTCCTTGTCTTTGATTTCCCAGACGATGCAGAGGGCGCGGACCACTCGGTGGCAAAGTCCTCGGGAACGCGCAGCTCCATTTTCAGAGGCCACATTGGTGAGGAAGTGGTACACATCCTTATCTGTTTTTAGGCGGTAGCCCACGTCAAAGAAGTCCTCGTAATTTGTCATTTGGATCTTTCCTTCTTCCAACAATTTTTTGGCATGGAGCAAGGTGTCAATCACAAATTTGTTAGTCACTGCCGTGAATCCCGAGGTAAGCACCGAAAAGTGAGTCTCATTGCTCGGGTCATGGAGTTGGTTGGTGATGTGGGGTAAAATCCCCAGGGAAATATCGTCGTGGTGTGGTCCAGTATGCAGGAGCACCTGATCCTTTTCTTGTTCTAGCCCTTTGGATATTTTGGTAGAAATACTTTGGATCACCTGATTTACCGTGTCCTCGGAGAGGTTTGGAATTTGCTTGCAGTAAGGATCCGCCTTTAAATCTTCAACCTTGAGTCGGTGTCCGTAGGTATTATTTTTCTTGCAGAGTTCAATGACAGCGCGCTCTGTTTTTTCAAAAGTCCAGGAGCCAGTTTTATAATAAGCATCGATGGAGTCCGTAAGTTTGGACGCTGCGCCTCGGGTGAGGTAGAATCTGCCTTGAGTTAGTTTTTGGAGGATGGTAGCCGGAAACTGGGTGTTGGGTCCAGTCTCCAACGAGTCTCGGACAATACCTGCCTTGGCTTCACCTGCAGCGATGACAATCCCAACCGAATTTGGGTTATTGACGATGGTGTCCAAGCCGATGGTGATGACGAGTCGGTTGGCCGATATTTCGATACCCCCAAGATCTCCTGCAGCTACCGCTTGGGTTTCAAAATTGGTTTCTGTCAGGCGGGTAACTGAGTAGGGATGTGATCCTCGGGTATTGAAGGCGATGTGTCCATCAGGACCAATGCCGCCTAGGAAAAAGCCAATGCCTCCCTTTGCGCGGATGCGTTGCTCGTAGTCACCGCACCATTGATCGATGAGGTAGATGGAAGCTTGCTGCAATTTCTCAAGTTCATTGATGGGCTCGCGAAAGCGTAAGCTTAAGTCCACCCTTAAGTCGGGAAAAATTTTGCTAAAATGCTTGCCTTCAGCCAAGCGTATCTCATCGGAATTGATCAGGATGGCTTTTTCTTTGGAGAGTCCAAATCCGCTGAGGTAAAACTTATTTACATAATCGTAAAAGCTATTGTGCTGCTTGGAAGCGATGGGGTAAAACTCATCGATTTGCACAAAGGTGAGTTCCCTGAGGCTAGGTTTTTTGGTGTTCCCCAATCCGTATTTTTCTCGTACCTCCTTACCTTTTTTGCTGTCCCAATTTTCAAGAAGATACTGCGTCCACTTGATAAAGTATTCTGGGGTCTTGCCTGTAGGCAGGCTGACCACTCCTTCTGGATTTGCAGCTACCCATTCCAAAAAACGGCAGGCGGTAAGGAGGCCTAGTTTGGGGAAGTTATCCACTAAAAGATAGGGGAGCTGGGTGGTCATTTTGGTGACCCCAGACTCTGCTAGGAAAGCCTTTTCTACTTCGGAAAACTGGGTGCTTGCGTGCATGGGAAAAGTCGTTGAAGGACAAAACGAGAACGTCCCATAAAAGGGTCTCCCTTGAGCAAGGAGAACAGCGTATGGGTCACTCAAATCTAAAAAAGTTTGGGAATAAAACCGATTACTTTAATAAAAAAATTAAATAAGTTCGACTTATAAGCAAAAAATATAAAAAATCAATATGATTATCCGCAATTGGATCTGTTTTACCCTTTGGGTGTGAATCACTGAGGATAATCGTCGACAGACGACAGTTCACTGTTGACAGCCCTCTTTCCTAAATTTCAAACCTTATTTTCCTTCGTTTCTTGTAATAAAGTTCATAATCACAAGAATCAATCGGGGAGGCAAAGATGTGATTCCCCATTCAAAGGGGGTAAGGGGGATTTAACAAATTTGTTAAATGGAGCCTAACATGGCTGTCTGGCTTAGCGAAGGACAAAAAAAAATACCTCAGAGTAACCTCTGAGGCATTGAGATGGGTTTGTGGCCCGAAGTAACTTAGTTTATGCGGTTACACCAAGTGCTTTGGCCATAGTCGCTCCAATTTCTGCTGGAGACTCAGCGACTAGGATCCCGTTTTCACGCAAGATTCTTATTTTTGCTGCTGCCGTATCGTCTGCTCCGCCGATGATTGCGCCAGCATGACCCATTCTACGACCTGGAGGGGCTGTTTGTCCAGCAATAAATCCTACAATTGGTTTTTTATTGCCCGTTTCCCGAACCCAGCGTGCAGCTTCGGCTTCGTAATTTCCTCCAATTTCGCCGATCATGATGATCGCATCCGTTTCGGTATCGTTCATCAATAACTCTACTGCTTCCTTGGTTGAGGTTCCGATAATTGGATCTCCTCCAATACCAATGGCGGTAGAAACGCCAAGACCTGCTTTTGCTACTTGGTCCGCAGCTTCGTAGGTCAAGGTTCCAGATTTGGAGACAATCCCAACTCTTCCTGACTTAAACACAAAACCAGGCATAATTCCAACCTTCGCTTCTCCAGGAGTGATTACACCAGGACAGTTGGGTCCGATCAGGATACAACCTCTTTCTTTGATATAGGGCTTGGCACGCATCATGTCTGCCACTGGAATTCCTTCAGTGATGGCGATGATTACTTTAATCCCGCCATCAGCAGCTTCCATAATGGCATCAGCGGCAAATGCTGGGGGAACAAAAATGATGGAAGTATCTGCACCAGTCTTTTGTACCGCTTCCTCTACTGAATTGAATACAGGCCTCTCCAAATGCAAAGTACCGCCCTTGCCTGGGGTTACTCCCCCTACAACTTGGGTTCCGTATTCGATCATTTGCTGTGCATGGAAGGAACCCTCAGATCCGGTAAATCCTTGAACGATAACTTTTGAATTTTTATTGACTAGTACACTCATGATACTGTGTTTATTGTTTCGCACAAAAATAGAAGAAAGCACCCCCCCTTCAAAATGAAATAGCAAACATTCTACTGGAAATTTGATGTTGGCAAAAAAAGCTTTGTTATCCGCTAGTCAATTCTCAAAAAGCAAACTCTTTCTCCCTGCTTTCCGTAGCACTGCTTTGAATCTACAATTGAAAATCTTCTCTTAGATTAAGGCAAATTGTGATTTTTTGATTCTAAAAAATTAACTTTGAAATAGGGTTGGTAGAGTAAAATAATTAAACTCTAGCTCCCACCAAGACTAGATTCATGCTGCTAAAAACCACTTCGCTAAGCTTCGCCTATCCCGGGCAGCCCCCCATTTCTTTTCCAGATTTTTCCCTTTCTGGAGGAGAGGCCTTACTCTTATTAGGCAAATCGGGAACTGGAAAAACTACCTACCTGAATCTACTGGCAGGGCTCCTCACTCCCAGCCTTGGGCAAGTGATCCTCGATGGGGTAGTCCTTTCTGCCCTTCAAGGTCATCGTTTGGACTTATTTCGGGGGCAGCATATTGGAATTGTATTTCAAAAGCCTCACTTGATTGCCGCACTCACGGTGAAACAGAATTTGGAACTTGCGCAATTTTTAAGCAAGAAAAAAGGACCTTCGCCCACTGATTTACTCCAAGATTTTGGCATAGCAAGTAAAGCATCTGCAGCGGTTGGTACCCTAAGTGAAGGGGAAGCGCAACGGGTATCCATCGCTCGTGCTTTGGTCAATACACCCAAATTGATCCTTGCCGATGAGCCTACTTCTAGCTTGGATGACGAACATGCGCAACGGGTGATTCAACTCCTAAAAGGGGAGGCTGTCAAAATAGGTGCAGCCCTTGTTATCGTCACGCACGACCAGCGTGTTAAATCTGAAGTTTCACAGGTACTTGAACTGAAAAGCGAATGAACCTCCTCACCCTCAGTTGGAAATACCTCAGGTTTCGACCTCTTGCTACTGGCCTCAATGCGATTTTATTAGCCTTTGGGCTTGCCATCATCACTGTTTTACTCCTTGTTCAACATCAATTTGAACAAAAAATGACCCGTGATGCTGCCGGGATCGATCTGGTAGTGGGTGCCAAAGGAAGTCCCTTGCAGTTAATTCTCTCCTCGGTCTACCACATTGATTTTCCTACAGGGAATATCAAGATGGAAGAAGCAAAACGCATTTCTAGAAGTCGCTTGGTTAAGCAAGTCATTCCACTTGCAATGGGTGATAATGCGCAAGGGCTGCGCATCTTGGGTACTAACCATGATTATTTAGATCTGTATGGGGTAAAATTCGCGGCAGGCAAAGCTTGGGAGCAGCCCTTTGAGGTGACCTTAGGCGCAGAAAGTGCCAAGACCCTCGGGTTGAAACTTGGAGACACCTTTAGTGGAAGTCACGGAATAAGTGTGGGGAGCCATGATCACGACCAACATTCGTTTCGGGTAACAGGCATTTTGGCGCCCACCGGAAAGGTAGTTGATCGGCTTGTGCTGACCAGTATCGAATCGGTTTGGTATACCCATGATGAAGAAAGCAAAACTGAACCAAGTACGCCTATTGAAGGGGAGGAAGCTAGCGCTGAAATAGAAGAAGCTCCAGAACAGGGGATAGATCCGCATCTCCTTCCAGTTGCTGCTCGGGGTTTTCCGCTCACAGATCAGGAAAGGGAAGTGACCACCCTACTCGTTCGCTACCGCAATCCTATGGCAGCAATTCAGCTGCCACGGATGATTAATTCGGGCACTTCCATGCAGGCAGCTTCTCCAGCATTTGAAATGTCTCGCTTGTTTGAATTGTTGGGTGTTGGGATCAGCTTATTAAAAGGCTTGGCACTCGCCTTGGTGGTGATTGCTGGGTTGAGCATATTTATCGCACTTTACAATTCACTTAAGGAACGGAAGTATGACCTAGCCGTCCTGCGAACCTTAGGCGCCTCTCGTCTCCAACTCATGATTTTAGTATTTTTGGAAGGCATTTCACTTACCACGCTGGGTGCTTTTCTGGGGATCTCTTTAGGGCATGGATTTTTGGCATTGGTAGTTTTGCTCACTTCGCAGGAACTGGTTTCCTTAGTGGATCCATGGGTATTGCTTCCGGGTGAGTTGTTGATTTTCGGCTATGCCTTGGCGGTTGGAATCGTCGCCTCACTTATCCCTGCTTGGTCTGCCTACCAAACGAGTATTGCAAAGCAGCTCACAAAAACGTAATTAGCATAAAAATTAAAGCAAGATGAAAAAAGGAGCATTCCTTCTAGGTTTAATTTTAGCTTTGGCCATTTTTCCCCAGGATTCTTTTGCCCAAGGAGTTTGGAAAAGTTTATCTGAGGTGACCTACAAAATTAGCAAAGACAATTTTGGGGAGTTGTATGTTCCAGTTTTCTCTGAGAATATCAAAAAATTGGAAGGCAAGTTCGTAGAAGTGGATGGATACATCATTCCTTTCGAAGGAATGTTTAAACCTACCTATATCATTTTGTCGAGCCTACCTCTGGCAGAATGTTTTTTTTGTGGTTCTGGTGGACCGGAAACCGTCATGGAAGTGATGCTTACTTCACCCATTAAATACACCTCCAAGCGAGTGAAGATACGGGGCAAACTTACCCTGAATACTGCAGACCCAGAAAAGCTGATGTATATCCTGAAGGAAGGAAAGCTAGTAGAGAATTAAGTGCTCCAGAGGCCCCCTAGCTCTGTTTTAACCCTTATTTGCCCGTAAGTAAGCTTGCACTTTGCCTTGGAATTTTTCTAAAATATCTTGGCTGACTTTTCCTACTTTTCCAGAGCCCACTTTTCGGTCATCAATCTGTGTCACGGGCAATATAATCTTCGTAGTGGCGGAGATAAATGCTTCATCTGCTTCCCAAACTTCTTCTAGAGTAATAGGTCTTACCTGTACATTTCTCGCCAAGTCCAGCAAATTCTTTCGTGTAATTCCCAACAGAATGTGCTGGTTTGGGGTATGGATGATCCCATCCTTCACGATAAAAAAGTTGCTCCGCGAACTTTCACTAACCTGACCATCCCAGTGGTAGAGCACATCTTCTGCGCCTTGGGCTTTCCACTGCATGCTATGCCAAACGGGTAGGGTATAGTTGGTGGTCTTGATGTCGGCAATGGCGCGCACATGTTCCATGCTGAGCAGCTTGATGCCGTTTTGGTATTTTTCTTCCGCAGGGAAACTTAATTCTTCCCCAAAAATAAAGAGCTTGCCCGTTGCAGGGGAAAAGTGGTTTTCCGAAATTCCCCCCGTCAGCACCATTCGAATACCTCCCTTCTCCAGGTCATTTTTTTGGATCAGCTCCCCAATAATGGCACGAAGTTCTTCACGAGAATAGTCTAAAGGTAAATATGTTTTCGCTGCAGAGCGGATAAAGCGATCGAGGTAGTCTTCAAGAAATAAAGGCTGGTAATCCTCGGTGCGGAAAAAATCAAAGATTCCGTAGCCTCGGATTACAGCCAGGTCGGTAGGATGAAGGCGAGCATCTTGGGTGGGAATGATTTTCCCATCGGCAAAACAAAATGGTTTCATAGCGCTAAAGTCAATCATCAAAATTAGGGACTAAAATTCATATTGACTCTGCTGATGGGCGTAGTTTATTTTTTAATTTTAAAAAAAAAATTATTTACCTACTATCAACTCCCATGAAGCTATCCAGCAGTTCTTTGTTCCTACTTTTTTCGATCTTTTTCTTCGCTTGTGCCAATCCGCTTCTGGAGGTGAACAAGGAGATGCGTGGACAAATTATAGGTGTGCACGACGAAGTGATGCCTAAAATAGGGGAACTGAAGTATCATGAAAAGAAAGCTTTGGCGCAGGCAGACAGCCTTTTTGCGCAGGATAGTACGGCTTCTTCCGAAATTGAAGCATTCCGATCCCTCGCAGGGCAGCTCAACCAAGCCCATGAGGGGATGTTTGTTTGGATGAGACAGTATTCTCTCGATGAGGAAGGAAAAACTCCCGAAGAACTAAAAATCTACTTGGATGAGCAGCTCGTGAAAGTCAATCAAGTAAATGTGGATATCAAAGCGGCGTTGGAGCAAGCGGATACCCAGCTGAAAGATTAATTTTCCGCTGGAGGGCTCTTTAGATAGGACTCCACAAGAGGTGCATCGATTACCCCTTCTTTCATTCCCCAACTATTGTACAAGTAGGTGGCGATTTGCGCTAAGTCCAAGGGTCTTAGGTTTGGATTTGCAGGCATCGCTTGGTTGTAGACTTGCCCATTGACCAGAATTTCACCTTCTTGTCCATACTTCATGATCCAAATGCTGCGGTGGATGTCTGCTTTGAAGTAGTCTGCATCCCTCAGGGGAGGGATAAGTTTTCCCAGGCCTCGCCCATCTTTCTGGTGACAGTTGGCGCAATAATTTTCATAGAGTTCCTTTCCAGGGATAGCAAACTGCAGCACCTTGGCATCTGAAATTTGGGCCAGGTTATTCTCTAAATTACTTGCTTTTGGGCTGCAGGAAGAAGTAAGTAGCCCAAGAAAAATCAAGGTTGACAGGAATCTCATGGTTTAAGTAGTTTGGGAATGTCGGCAAGTAAACGATCCACTTGTTCAGTTTTTGTACCGTCATACACCCCTCGAATTCTTCCTTGCTGATCTACTAGTAAGAAAGCCCCACTGTGAAGAAATCCTCCAGCCTCTAGTTCATCGGCCATGGCGGTGGTAAGGTAGCTAGTTTGGCCGATCTCAAAAATCTTTTCTTGGTCTCCCGTAAGAAAGTTCCAGGTGCTCGCATCGGGTATCCCTAGTTTTTCAGCATAATCCTTAAGCAAGGCTTGCGTATCGTGGGTAGGATCGATGGAGTGACTCAGAATTTGAAAATTGGGTTTCCCCTTAAACTGTTCGTATACCCTAAGCATTTCTTTTTTCATGATCGGACAGATGGTAGGGCAGGTTGTAAAAAAGAAATCGGCCACATAGATTTTGTCCACCATATCTTCCTTACGGATGGTGTCGCCTTGTTGATTGATGAAGGCAAATTCTGCAATGCTATGGTAAACCGTGTCTTTGTTATCATCTACATAGCGTTCTCCGAGGATGGGTAATTCCACTAATTCACTCGTTTTTTTGGAAGGAGAGCCGCAAGAAGCAGCCAAAGCCAGGGTAATCAGAAGGAAGTGTAGCGATTTTTTCATTGAGCTTAGCGGGTTCTATATTTTTTATACAGCTTGATGGCAAGAAGGAATACTAGGAATAAACCCACCAAACCCAACATTCCCCAGAGCATGCTCAAGGTGTTTTTGAGGACGATGAGGAATACGATGGCAAAGAGCAATAGGGTAGAAAGTTCGTTCCATAATCGAAGTTGGGTGGAGCTCCAGCGCGCCTTACCTGCTTGCAACTCGGTAAATAGCACCTGGCTGTAGCCATGGTATACGTAGAGTAATAAGACAAGGGCTAATTTGGCCTGCATAAATTCCTGTTGCAGGTAACCCCAACGGTAAGTCAGTACCCAAAAGCCAAAAATAAGGGTAAGCACGGCCGATGGCCAGGTGATGATGTACCACAACCTATGCGCCATCAGATCGAGATGTGGCTTCAGAATTTGTCGTTCCTGTTCGGGCTTTTCTAGGGCTTCGGTTTGGTAAATAAATAAGCGGACGATGTAAAAAAGCCCTGCAAACCAGGTGACTATAAAAATGAGGTGCAGTGCCTTTACGTATTCGAATCCCATTGTCGAAATTTTAGGCTAAATTAAGGGCTTCACTCAACAAACCCTCGAAAATTTTTGAAAAGGAATCAATGGTTCGTATTTTTTATCGGCATCACGGTCTTGGGGGTGCTCGGGCTGATTGTCAAGGAAAGTTTTTCTGGGCAAGGAGTAGCTGCTTACCAAGATAAATTTGAGCAGATCGGCTATTTCAGAAATGAGAATAATACGGGACCCATCCAAAGGGTCTATGCCTTCCGAACGAAGGAGCAAGATCTTGAAGTATTTAAATCCTTTGCCAATTTACTTCCACATACAAAATATGGTCGTACGCTCGTATTCTTTGTTGCGGAAACCTGGAAGGAGCCGGTTGTATTTTCTCCAAATCCTCCCTATTTACCAAACTTCATACAACCCCATCTTCTTGCGGAATACGAAAAAACCCCAATGGGAGAACAAAGAGTTGTAATCTTGAAGCCATGAGAAAAAGACGAACGCTAGCGGAATTCAAGGAAGGTATTTTAGCCGGAGATCGGGTAGTCCTTGCTCAGGCGATTACCCTAGTAGAGAGCGGTCTACCTGCTGATCAGAAATTAGCTACCGCTCTAATCCAAGAGCTGTTGCCACACACGGGGCAGTCCTTCCGTATCGGGGTTACAGGAGTGCCCGGTGTGGGGAAAAGTAGTTTTATCGAAGTTTTTGGAGGGAGACTTTTAGATGCGGGCAAAAAAGTCGCAGTCTTGGCCGTGGATCCCAGTAGCTCCCTCTCGAAAGGCAGTATTCTGGGGGACAAAACTCGCATGGAACGCCTAGCTTTGGATAAGCGTGCTTTCATCCGACCTAGTCCTTCGCGTAGCACCTTGGGAGGGGTAGCTGGAAAAACACGGGAAGCAATACTCCTTTGTGAAGCAGCTGGCTTTGATCTGATTTTGGTAGAGACTGTTGGGGTTGGACAAAGTGAAACTGCGGTCAAAAGCATGGTTGACTTTTTTCTTTTACTGCTACTTGCTGGGGCAGGGGATGAACTTCAGGGAATCAAGAAGGGGATCGTAGAAATGGCGGACGGTTTTTTAATTTACAAGGCGGATGGGAATAACCTTGATATGGCAGCTCAAGCCAAGGGAGCCTATCAGAATGCTGTTCATCTTTTCCCACCAAGCGAAAAAGGTTGGGCTCCCAAAATTCTGTTGGTATCCTCAGTGACTGGTCTGGGTATGCAAGACTTGGCCGAGGTATTGGCTTCCTACCAACAACAGATGAAAGGCTCTGGGTTTTGGGAAAAAA
>JAQCJI010000013.1 GCA_027593175.1 Bacteroidota bacterium
TTGTCGAATATCGAATGCTAAATATTGAAGTTTAAAGTGGGAAATTGTGGTGGATACAAAATCCGTGTCATAACAATTTAAATCTCGTTTCTTGCCTATAAAAAAAAGCTATCTACTGATAGCCTGCTTTCTTTTTTTCTCTTTTTTCTTCTTTTTTCTCCTTAGGAGTCTTGGTAGGTGCTTTCTTTGTCGCTTTCTTGGTATTCATTCCTTTAGCCATCTTTCTGGGGTTTTAAGAGTACAACAGGGAAACTAGTATTCTAATCTAGGAAAATTCTTAGAATAACCAAATTGATATTTTTTTGGAAAGGCAAGTTAAACCTCCTCTACTGAAACTGAATATATATAAGAGATGCTGCTTTACAGTAATCTTTATTTTTTTGAGCTTTAATAAATCGTATTCCAGCCCAGCTCTCTACGCATTCCAAGTTCTTTTTTACAGTTTGTAATACCGAACATAGGCAATCCATTTTCCATCCGGTGACCAACTATGGACATTGATTGTGCCTTGACCTCCATAAAAGGGGGCTGTGATGTCCTCAACCTTCTTATTGCTTAAATTCATCCTTCTTAATTTTACATCCTTTCCAAAAGGATGGGATCCTTTCTGATCCTCCAAATACGAAATGTAAACTAGGCTTTGATTGTCTGGTGAAGGGTGAGGAAACCAATTGTCAAATTCATCAAAGGTTAGCTGCTCCTGGTCTTTACCATTAGGTTTCATCCGGAAAAGATGCATCCGCCCACTGCGGTGGGAATTAAAATAGATCCATTGCCCATCATAGGAATATTCAGGCCCATCGTCTAAACCTGGTGCATTGGTAAGTCGAATCTCTTCTCCCCCTACTGTTGGTATCGAATAGATATCCCATTCTTTCCCTCTACTTGCACAATAAGTTAGGAACTTTCCATCTGGACTGATTCCGTGCCAGTAACTAGGATAATCTGGTGTAATCAGTTGTGGCTGCCCACCCTCCATAGGAAGGGTGTAGATTCTGGATCCTAAATCTTTGTCATTTTTACTGAAAACAAGTGTTGTCCCATCAAAGCTGATCCCGTGATCATTATTGGCAGATGAAACAAGACCTTCGTGAATAATGCCTGATTTTTCACCGTTTAAGCTGATTTTTTCTAACAATCCACCTGCATTGATCAGTAAAAAAGCGCCTTCTCTGGACCAATTGGGAGCCTCAAAATGTCTATTCTCTCTTAGAACAATTTTTTCTTCCCTTGATTGAATGTTTAAAATCACGAGTTCACTCGCTATGTTTTGTTGAACTTGGGAAAACCCTGCTGTTTCAAGTAGAATGGACAAGCAGATTAATGTAATTTTTTTCATGTCTATCTTTCGGGGATTGATTTACATGAAGTTAGATTTTTTTTTTTTTTTAATTAACCACTTCTATACATGAATTACGTTTTGATGTAAATTTTCCAATCTCCCAGAAAAGCTGTTCATGCAAGCACATTGTCTCTATAAACCATGCTTTATTTTCATCCGCCACCGCTATAAGTAATCCCCCGCTAGTTTGGGGGTCACAAAGAGGTACCAACTCCATGCCTTTTACTCCGCTAACTTTGGGTGAATAGGCATTCCAATTACGGTAGGTGTTGTCTGGGAAAATAAACTGTTGAATGTAGTCCTGCACCCCTTCAATCAGCGGGAGGGCCTTGAAATCAATTTCTAAGGAAAGATTAGCTCCTTCTGCCATCTCTAGTGCATGTCCCAATAACCCAAAACCGGTCACATCGGTGAGCGCATGCACTTCTTCATGGTTGCCCAAAACTTCCCCAATCCTGTTGAGCTGGCAAGCTACCTCGATCATGCGTTGGTAGTCTCTTGGATTAATCTTTTGACGCTTCAGTGCCGTAGCCAAGATGCCTATGCCCAAGGGCTTGGTCAAAAAAAGTAGGTCTCCTTCTTTGCTCCCTGAGTTTTTCTTAATTTTTCTAGGATGGATAACTCCATTCACAGAAAGGCCAAAAAGTGGGTCTTTGGCAGCGATGGAATGTCCACCTGCCAACTCAATCCCTGCTTGGCTGCATGCCAATTTCGCTCCCTCCAGGACCTTAGCTGCTAATTCTGGAGCAAGTTTTTCTACCGGCCAACTTAGTATTGCATTGGCAAATAGTGGTTTGCCTCCCATCGCATACACATCTGAGATGGCGTTAGTGGCAGCGATGCGGCCAAAATCAAAGGCGTCATCCACAATAGGGGTGAAAAAATCAACTGTATTTATCAACGCTAGATCTTCTGATACCTGGTAGACTGCAGCATCGTCATTGGAAGAGTTGCCTACCAAGAGCTGTGGGTCTTTTTGAGAGAGTGCACCGCTTGCTTGCAGGATTTGATCCAAGACGGCAGGTGCGATTTTGCAACCGCAACCAGATCCTTCACTCCACTCCGTGAGTCGGATGGGTTGTTCCATTTCCTTTTGGTTTGGTTTGTAAAAGTAAGTTTACTTGAGTGTCAAGAGCTATGCCCTGTAAGTTCAAGCGAATGGTTTTTAAAGCTTCATGACGCTGTAGATCAAACTCGTAAGTCTTGTCGTAATACTGCAATAATATAGGAATCCAGATTTCAGGTTGATTGGCTTGAATCGCCTCTAGCGCTTGTTTGGTTCGATCTCCACCAAGTCGCTTTTGTAGCCTTTGTACCGCGGCGGACAATTCCACCTGATCCAATGAAGCATATTCGCTGGCAATGTGAGCGGTTCTTTCCTCGTTGGTTTTTTCAATTTCTATGCGTGGACTCTGTGTCATCTGCAGGTAAAAACTATCGGGTAAAATAATTCGACCAATTCTTCGGCTCTCATTTTCTACCCAAAGGGCTTGATCCAGATGAATTTCCCGCAGTTGTTCGGCGAAGAGGTTCTCAAATTGTTCCACCGAAGGCTGGTTAGGCTGACCAATTGCGCCAAAGGAGGAACCTTTGTGATTGGCTAAACCCTCCAAATCCACTACCTGTTCTCCTCTTTCTTTTAATTTTTGCAGTAATACTGTTTTTGCTGTACCTGTTTTCCCTCCCAATACGAGTAGGGGATAGGGTTTCCGCACTGCATCAAAGGTAAAGCTTCGGTAGGTTTTATATCCTCCAGCCAATCGATAAACCTCAAATCCCACCTGCGTTAAGAGCCAGGAAAGGATCTGACTTCGCATCCCGCCGCGCCAGCAATAGATCATTAATTTTTTATCGGGGAAATTACGCAGTGCCTCGCGTTGGATTAGGTGAAATCGTGGGCCAACCAATTCAAATCCCTTCAGAATAGCTTTTTCAGAACCAGCATTCTTGTAGAGTGTTCCTACGAGAACCCGCTCCTTGTTGCTAAGGATGGGAATGTTGATTGCCCTAGGAATATGGCTCTGCTCAAACTCCCCCTCACTACGGGCATCTACCAGAGGTAGTTGTTCGCGCAGCGTCCAAAAATTTTCTAAGGTAAGGGTGAATTCAGCCATGGTGATATGAAAGATAAAAAAAGCCGCAAAGATTACTTTACGGCTTTAGCTTTGGATAGCAAGAAAGTTACAGTTGTGCATCCAGTTTTTTTGCCAATACAGCCTTAGGAACAGCTCCTACTTGCTTGTCGACGATTTCGCCTCCTTTAAAAAATAGGAGAGTAGGAATGGAACGAATACCAAAGGCCTGTGCTACAGAGGGGTTGGCATCTACATCCACCTTTCCGATCACTGCTCTTCCTTCGTAATCTGATGCCAGCTCTTCTACTACTGGTCCAATCATTTTGCATGGACCGCACCATTCTGCCCAAAAGTCAACAAGGATGGGCTGGCCTCCGGAGATGATTTCTTTAAAGTTTGCGTCGGTAATTTCAATTGCTTTTGCCATGGGATGCTTTCAGGTAAGGTTTTTTTTTCAAATATATCAGCAAAAGGCAATTGAATTCGAATAAGTTCCTTTCAATTTCAATTAATTGCTGAAAGGGCTGTACTTTTTGAGTTATCGATCCAAGAATTTGTAGGTGACTTCAGGCAGTAGCTTTAATTCTTTGATTAACTCTGCGCTCGCATCAACCTTAATTTTCTTTGAAAAAAGCTCTAGGCTGATATTATCCTGCTTATCCAAGACCTCAATGTACAATTTTGCATCCCCCTTGTATTTTGCGGTGATGCTTTCTAGTTTTTCCATGAGATCAAGGGTTAAATCATCTAAATTGATATTTACTTTAATTCCTTTGATCATACGGCCCCGAACTTCACTGAGCAGGGAGATGGAATTGATTTTAAACTCCAATTCGTTATCGTTCCCCCATTTCTTTTGGGTTACAGCTCCGTTGATAAACAAAAACCAGCCCGTCATGAAGTAATGCTTAAATTTCACATAATCCTCCCCAAAGAGGAAAAAGGTAAAGGCTCCATGGTAATCTTCCAAAGTGAGCGTTCCGAAAGGCTTGCCGTTTTTGGTGGTTCGGTGGGCAAAGCTTGCTACTGAGCCTGCTAAACGCAACTCATTTTTCCCTTTCAAGGCCTCTAGGTCATTGAGGGTGGTTAATGTAGCATTCGTAAAAGAGTCGATCTCCAGCTGGTACTGATCCAAAGGATGTCCAGAGATAAATAAGCCCACTACTTCCTTCTCAATGTTGAGCTGTTGGATTTGCGAAAAAGGTTCCATCGGGGCAATCGATGGCAAAGGAGACTCAGCGGTCCCACTACTTCCTCCAAAAAGGCTTACTTGGGCACTGTCTTCTTCTTGTTGTATTTTTTGAGCGTATCGGCTTGCTTTATCAATAAGGCTCACGTCTCCATCGGGAGCCTCCAGGTACTGCCTACGGTGATGATCTTTGAAGCAATCAAAACTTCCTGCCATGGCCAACGCCTCCATGGACCTTTTGTTGAGAGTACGGGTGTTGACACGCTTGGCAAACTCAAAGATGTTTTTATATGGGCCTTTACTGATCCGCTGTTTGATGATTTCTTCCACCGCGGCTGTACCAGCACCTTTGATGGCGGCCATACCAAAGCGGATTTCTCCTTGCGCATTTACCGTAAACCCACTTTTGGATTCATTGACATCCGGCCCTAGTACTTGAAGGCCCATTCGTCTGCATTCTTCCATAAAGAAAGTCACCTGGGTGATGTCATTCATGTTATTACTCAGTACCGAGGCCATGTATTCTGCAGGATAATGGGCTTTGAGGTAGGCAGTTTGGTAAGCAATCCAAGCGTAGCAGGTGGAGTGCGATTTGTTGAAGGCATAGGAAGCAAAAGCTTCCCAGTCTGTCCAAATTTTCTCCAGCTTATTGGCGTCATGCCCTTTGGATGCTGCCTGCTCCACAAATTTGGGCTTCATTTTGTCCAATACATCCTTCTGCTTTTTTCCCATCGCCTTTCGAAGCACATCAGCCTCTCCTTTGGTAAATCCGGCAATTTTCTGGGAAAGAAGCATGACTTGCTCCTGGTAGACGGTGATTCCATAGGTTTCCTCCAGATACTCCTTCATATCCTCCAAATCATAAGAAATAGGCTCTGTGCCATGTTTTCTCTTGATAAAGGAGGGAATATAGGCCAAAGGCCCGGGTCGATAGAGGGCGTTCATGGCAATCAGGTCAGCAAAAACCGTTGGTTTCAATTCACGCATGTATTTTTGCATACCCGGACTTTCGTATTGGAATATCCCGACGGTTTCTCCTCGTTGAAAAAGTTCGTAGGTCTTCACATCATCAATGGGAAAGACATCTGCATCCAGCTGTACGTCATGCCGTTCTTTGATGATTTTAATGGAGTCCTTGATCAGGGTGAGTGTCTTCAAACCCAGGAAGTCCATTTTCAATAGGCCTGCAGATTCAACAACGGCGTTGTCAAATTGGGTGCAGACCATGTCCGAGTCCTTTGCTAAGGCTATAGGAACGAAGTTGGTGATGTCGGAGGGCGTAATGATCACCCCACAGGCATGGATCCCTAGGTTACGCACGGATCCTTCAAGGACTGCGGCTTGGTTGATGGTCTTTGCGGAATCATCCAGTCCCTGTGAAATCCGAATAAGTTCCTCCGCCTTTTGGAGAAGCTCGCCCTGTCCCTTCAGTTTTTCCAATAGGGCAGGCCTATTTTTGGCTAGCTCAAACAAGGTTTTGAGCTTGATGTCAGGCACCAGGTTGGCCAGTCTGCTAGCCTCCGTGAGGGGCAAGTTCAATACGCGTGCAGTATCTCGAATAGCGGATTTGGCGGCCATAGTGCCATAGGTGATTATCTGCGCTACCTGGGTGGTCCCGTACTTCTTGATTACATAATCAATGACGGCCTGTCGACCTTCATCATCAAAGTCAATGTCAATATCGGGTAAGGATACCCGGTCGGGATTCAAGAATCGTTCGAATAGCAAATTGTATTTGATGGGATCAATATTGGTGATGCCCACGCAATAGGCAACAGCAGAACCAGCAGCAGATCCTCTTCCCGGACCTACGGATACACCCATGTCACGGGCGGCTCTCGTGAAATCTTGAACAATTAAGAAGTAGCCGGGGTACCCCGTGTTTTCAATCGTTTTTAGTTCAAATTCTAATCTTTCCTGGATTTCAGCACTGGGCTCGGGATATCTTTTCTTGCCCCCCTCAAAGGTAAGATAGCGGAGGTAGGCATTTTCTCCACGCTTGCCTCCATCTGCCTCGTCTTCAGGATGCTTAAATTCTTCTGGAATCTCAAATTTTGGTAACAAAACCTCCCGAGCAAGTTTGTAGGCTTCACATTTTTCAACGATTTCTTGCGTGCAGTGGATCGCCTCCGGCAAATCCGCAAACAGCTGCTTCATTTCATCGGGGCTTTTGAGGTAAAACTCATCGTTGGGAAAGCCAAATCTAAATTCCCGGCCTCGCTTGCCTACATACTTTTTAGGCTTATCCAAGAGTTCTCCATCTTTGACACAGAGTAAAATATCATGCGCCTTAGCATCCCCCTTATCGTTATAGTAAGAGTTGTTGGAGGCAAAATACTTTACCCCGTATTTGTGAGCTAGTTCGAGTAACACCTCGTTGACTTTGTCCTCTTCTGGGATTCCATGCCGATTGAGTTCTACATAAAAGTCCTCCCCAAACTGCTCTTTCCACCAAAGAAAGGCTTCTTCCGCTTGAGTTTCTCCTACATTAAGGATGAGGTAAGGGATTTCTCCCCAGATTCCTCCGGTGCTCGCAATCAAGTCTCCTTTGTATTGGACGAGTAGCTCCTTGTCGATACGGGGCACATAATAAAATCCTTCCGTATTCGCATAGGAGGCGAGCTTGGCTAGATTGTGGTAACCCCCTTTATTTTTTGCCAACAGAACAGTTTGGTAGCCATCGTCCTTGGCCGCTTTGTTTTTTCGGTCCCTGCACAGATTGAATTCCCCACCTAGGATAGGCTTAAGTTCCTTGGCCATCGCTTCCTTCACGAAGTGAAATGCTCCCATCATATTGCCGTGGTCAGTCATTGCCAGAGCGGTCATGCCGAGTTCTTTTGCCTTGGCTACGAGTGCTGGGATTTCGGAGGTTGCCTGCAGTACAGAAAATTGGGTGTGCACATGCAGGTGCGTGAAGTGGCTATCGTTTATTTCGACTACTCCTCCAGAAGTTGATTTTTTAGCGGCTTCATCTTTTGATGAACCTGCTTCTAAGTTCAGTTGTGCAAAGTTGGCCTCTGCGAGTAAAGGCGCTTCGTACTGAACCTCTATTGAGGATATGCCAGGTTCTGTATCTTGAATTTTTTGGGTGATCAAACCAAAAAAGCAACGGGCAGTAGCGGCAACATCGTAAGCGGCGTCGTGGGCATCCCCAAATCCCTTATCAAAAAGTTTTTGGTGCAGCTCGGTTAAGGTAGGCCATTTGAACTTGCCTCCTTTCCCGCCGGGAAGGGCACAGAATTGAGTGGAAATATCTTTGGTGTCTAGCTCCGCCTTACCCTCGAATGGCATGAGCAACTCTCTACGAAGATATTCAGAACCTACTACATGGATGTCAAACCCAATATTGTGTCCTACGAGATAGGTTGACTGGACGACATCCTCACGAAAAATCTGGAGGATTTCTTTTAGGTCATGTCCTTCTTTCAAAGCACGCTTCGTAGAGATACCATGTACTTTTTCCGCGTTGAAGGGAATCGTAAAGCCCTCTGGTCGGATGATGTAGTTTTTGTTGGAAAGCAGGCGACCACGGGCATCGTGCAATTGCCAGGCAAGCTGTACCAGCCTTGGCCAATTGTCAAGGTCAGACATCGGGGCATTGTACGACTTGGGTAAGCCAGTAGTCTCCGTATCAAAAATTAAATACATAGGAAATTGGGAAATGAAAACTCAAAATAGGGCTTAAAAAGGGAAGCAAAAAATGGAGTGACGAGAATTGTCGGAAAGAGATTGTCCGTGACTTTATTTTTGTTTGAATCAATGAAAAGACTTTAAAAATTACTGTACCTCTCTTTCAGTTCTTGCCCCAATAGGATTCTTATTTTGTTTAGAGGGGTGTTACTACCGCGTGTCTTCCCAGGGCATGTAGACCACCTTCTTGCTGTGAAAAAATTCTTCATTAAAGTAATCTTCTAAGTGATAGCCAACATAGGACTTGCCTGTTTCCTCCATTTCCTTATCTACATCTCCTCCCTTGAGATAGAGAATGCCATTGGGAAACTCATTAAAATCTTCTTTTTTGATTTTTCCCTTCACCCAAGGATAAAATTGAATCATTCGCGTTACTGCCCGGCTGACCACAAAATCATATTTCCGAACTAGCGATTCTGCACGTGCCTGCTGCGCTTCGACATTGGGGAGTTTGAGTGCTTTTGCCACCTCTTTGACGACGGTAATTTTTTTACCTATGGAATCAACCAGGTGAAAATGGGTATCTGGAAATAAGATGGCCAAGGGAATACCTGGAAATCCACCGCCCGTACCAACATCCAATACCTTAGTTGTCGGTTGAAACTGGATCACCTTGGCGATGCCCAAGGAATGGAGGACATGGTGGATGTAAAACTGATCCATATCCTTACGGCTAATGACATTGATTTTGGCATTCCAGTCCTGGTAGACCGCTTCTAGTTGCTCGAATTGCTGGAGTTGCTTGGGGGAGAGGTCAGGAAAGTAAGAAGCAATCGGGGCGCTAGTGGAGCTCATTAAATTTGATTTTCTTTCCCCGATGCGATTTCATACAGCAATTCCCGTGAACGGTGTAATTGTGCTTTAACGGTCCCCAAGGGCTTGTCGAGTTCCTGGGCGATTTCCTCGTAAGAGAGTTCATCAAAATAGCGAAGCTGTACCAGCGTACGGTACTTTGCTGGAAGCTTGTCCACAAATAAGCGCACCATTTCGATGCGTTGGGATTTGATAAATTCGTCCTGCGGGTTGTCGTCTTTATCCTCCACATCCATGGTCACGGCATTGCCGTTGTCATCAGAAAATGAATTGTTCAAGCTCATGGTTTTGAGCTTCTTCTTTCGGATAAAGTCAATGGTATTGTTGGTGGCAATGCGAAATAGCCAAGTTGAAAAGGTATATTCTTTTTTGAATCGCTCCAGATTTCGGAAGGCCTTCGCAAAGGCTTCCATCGTCAGATCATCCGCATCATCTGCATCTCGGATCATCTTCAAAATCATAAAATAGACTGCCTTCTTGTAGCGTTTCATCAAGGTCGCATAGGCCGACTGATCTTTCCCCTGAACAGCTCTGTCAATTAGATCAAAATCCTCAAGGGCCTTGGATGAAAATTCGCGTTCGTCGCTGTTCATTTAATACTTTTTGCCTGGTAGGAAATAGATCCTAAAACCCAAAAGTATGCCAAGTAGAACAAATCATTCAGCAATACATTCATTTTTGGGTAGTTACTCTGCAGGTTTTTTGAAGCTGATTTAAAAATTGAGACAAGCAAAATTGACCTGAGCCCCAATATTCCCAAAACGACCAAAAAATATTCCCATTGTAGTCCTATGCCAAAATAAATTACCAAGCCGATGCCTCCAATCCAGTACAAGGCATGGGAAATCCCATATAAGCCTACTTTCCGCTTGTCTTCTACGCGAAAAAATCTTTCGGCATGCAACAGGTGTTTCTCGTGTTGTAGGTATTCATTCCAGCTTTCTTTAGGAGTAGATAGGGTAATCGCCTCAGCATCGATCACCACCTTTGTATTTGATCCTCTAGCATGGGTGTTTACAAATACCGAATCATCACCCCCTTCAATATTCCAGAATCCTCTGAACCCTTTAGCCTCCATGAAAAAGCTTTTTCGGTAACAAAGGTTTTTGCCTGTTCCCATAAAGGGGGATTTCCAAAGCCCAAAAGAAAGGTAGAAGAGTGCCTTTAAAACAGTTTCAAACTGAATCCACTGGTTGAGGGTGCCCGGCTTTTCTTGGTAGCTTGAAAATCCGACCGCAAAAGTTTTTCCTTCTTCACGCACAGGAGCAGTCATTTTACGAATCCACTGATCCGAGTTGGGTAGACTGTCAGCATCTGTGAGGAGTATGACATCGTTTTTGGCAACTTTTATTCCAAGTGCTATTGCAAATTTTTTGGCAGTACAGTGTTTGGGCGTGTACTTGATGGTTACCGATCGAAGTTTGGGATATTTAATCATCAGGTCTTCCAATAGCCGCTTGGTTCGATCCGTACTTTGATCGTTGACGATCATCACATCAAATTTGGGGTAATCTTGTTCAAAAAATTTGGGGATCAATACTTTGAGGTATTGGAATTTATTTCTTGCCGTCACCAATACAGTCACCCCTTCCTCGGGATATTGGATTCCGGATTTTTTTGATCCACGGGCATGCCATGCAGTTCGAGAAAACACCAGAAATAGGTACCCCCCTTGAACAAGTATTCCGAAACCGAAGAAAAACCACAATAAAAATAGGCCCATAGGTCAATTCTGCTGAGCAAATATAAAATCAATTTCAGCAAGTCATTTAAGAATAAGTGGATATTTTTGCACGAGTAAGTCTATCCAAGTAAGTCTTGCATTTTTTCTCCTTTTTGCGTTCCAATGAAGTTTGTTCTAGAAAAAAAAGATCCCCAAACCCAAGCCCGCACAGGGACCCTTACCACAGACCATGGCAGAATCCAAACGCCTATTTTTATGCCTGTGGGGACAGCAGGAACAGTTAAGGCGGTTCACCAGCGGGAATTAAAAAAAGATATTCAAGCACAAATCATTCTAGGCAATACCTATCACCTCTACTTAAGGCCAGGACTTGATACCTTGGAGAAGGTGGGTGGTCTCCACCAGTTTATTGGATGGGACCGTCCCATGTTGACAGATTCAGGGGGATACCAGGTATTTTCGCTTGCAGGCACACGGAAAATCAAGGAGGAAGGGGTTACTTTCAAATCCCATATCGATGGTTCAAAGCACTTTTTTGCACCTGAGAATGTGATGGATATTCAACGCAGCATTGGTGCGGACATCATCATGGCCTTCGATGAGTGTACGCCCTATCCCTGTGACTATCCCTATGCCCGGCAATCCATGGAAATGACTCACCGCTGGCTACTTCGCTGTCAAGATCGGTTTGATGCTACCGAAGGAAAGTTTGGGTACAGCCAAAGCCTTTTTCCAATTGTTCAAGGATCGGTATACAAAGACCTTCGCGTTCAAAGTGCAGAGTTTGTAGCAAAACAGGGAAGAGATGGCAATGCCATTGGAGGACTATCGGTAGGTGAGCCTACCGAGCTGATGTACGAAATGACAGCCTTGGTTACTGATATTTTACCTGTAGAGAAGCCCCGCTACTTGATGGGAGTGGGTACCCCAGCCAATATTCTAGAGTGTATCGCGCTCGGTGTAGATATGTTTGATTGTGTCATGCCTACCCGAAATGCCCGCAATGGCATGCTATTTACCTCAGAGGGGATCATCAATATTCGAAACGAAAAGTGGAAGGACGACTTTAGTCCCATAGATCCAGCGATTGGTAGTGAGGTGAGTAGCGCCTATTCCAAGGCCTACTTGAGGCACCTCACGGTATCCAAGGAAATTTTGTCTGCTCAGATCGCAAGCATTCACAACCTTGCGTTTTACCTCTGGTTAGTAGTGCAGGCAAGGGAGCATATCCAGGCCGGAGATTTTGGTAGCTGGAAAACGGCTATGGTCAAAAAAGTAAGTAGTAGATTGTAACATGAAAATTCTCGACAAGCTGATCATCAAAGAGTTTTTGAAGACCTACTTTTTTGTGGTTGTCCTACTAATTCTGGTGGTTTTGGTCCTGGATTTTACTGAAAAAAACGACACCTATATTCGTAATCAGGTGCCTTTTCGAGATATTCTTGCTTACATGGGTAATTATGGTTTATATCTAAACAACCTGCTTACACCGATTACCGTTTTCATTTCCGTTATTTTCATCACCTCTAAGATGGCGGGCAGAACAGAGATTGTGGCCATCCTGAGTTCAGGGATCAGCTTTACCCGATTACTTGGCCCCTTTCTTTTTGCTGCAGCCATTATTGGTGCGACGAGTTTTGTATTGAATGGATGGATCTTACCCCGAGCAACTGCAGGGGTGGCACAATTTCGAATGCAATACCTAGAAAAAGGAGAAGCCTCTACAGCCCCCAATATGCACATCAAGGTAGGGCCAGATGCCTATGCCTACATCAGTAGGTTTTACAAGACTAGCAATACGGGCTACAACTTTACTTTAGAAGAAATCCGGGAGGGTAAATTAATTTCCAAGCTCTCTTCAGACTTAATCCAATGGGATACCGCCAAAAATGTATGGCGGTTAGAAAACTGGCGGCTACGCGTTCTGAAGGAGCGAGGAGAAGATTATTCTACGGGTATTGCTATGGATACGGTGCTCTCCATTTCTCCTGCCGATTTTGATCTCCCTACAAACCATCACGAAACACTCAAGCTCCCTGAATTGAGCCAGCAAATTCGTCTCTTGGAGGAACGAGGAGCGGATAATGTGAGTTACTACCGTATCGAGCGCATCGTGAGGTACATGTCTCCCTTCGCTTCAATCATTCTTACCTTTATTGGAGTGATCATGTCTGCCCGTAAAACAAGGGGTGGCTCCGGTTTTCAGATTGCGCTGGGCTTCTTCCTCGCCTTCGTCTACATCCTCTTGTTCCTTCTTTCCCGCACCTTTGCGGAAGCAGGCACTCAGTTTCCGGTGCTTGCCGTATGGTTACCCAACTTACTTTTTGCGCTTACTGGGTTGATTTTGTATAAAACTGTTCCTAGGTGATGCTAGCTTCTACCCTCAAAGATTACCTACTTCTCCACTTTATCGTGTTGATATGGGGGTTTACAGCCATTTTAGGCTTACTGATCAGCTTACCTTCCTTAGAGTTGGTTTTTTACCGAACATTACTAGCGGCATTAGGTGTGGCTGTGGTCATGGGATTGCGAAAAGAATCGCTGCGTGTCGCACCAAAAGACTTACTCAAAATCGCAGGGGTTGGAGTCTTGATATCCATGCATTGGATCTTCTTTTTTTGGTCTGCCAAGGTATCCACTGTTTCTGTTTGCCTTGCAGGAATGGCCACTACCTCGCTATGGACGGCTTTTGTAGATCCTTTGATCAATAAAAAGCGCGTGAAGCCCTTTGAAGTAGCGCTC
The DNA here is from genome assembly GCA_027593175.1 of Bacteroidota bacterium. Lineage (GTDB taxonomy): Bacteria > Bacteroidota > Bacteroidia > Cytophagales > Cyclobacteriaceae > Algoriphagus. Next base: position 13,536 of record JAQCJI010000013.1, read on the forward strand.
GGACTCCTGGTGATATCAGGTCTTTTGGTCATTTTTCAGTTTGAGAGTGGCTACTGGCTAGGCCTTTCCATGGCCTTGGTTGCTGCCTTTTTAGCAACCTTATTTTCAGTATTCAATGGGCGTTTGTCAGGTCTGCACAGTCCTTACCAAATCACCTTCTACGAAATGGGAGCGGCCAGCCTGGTGGCCTTAGCATTTTTACCACTCTATTCCTACCTAGATGGGACAGCCATTCAATGGGCTTGGAAAGGCATGGATTGGCTATGGCTCCTGATTTTAGGGGGTCTTTGTACCGTATATGCCTTTTCCGTTTCTGTGGAATTGATGAAGCGACTTCCTGTATTTTCCATTAACCTAACCATCAATTTGGAGCCTGTATATGGCATCTTGCTTGCGGTGTTGATTTTTAGAGAAAAAGAAAAGATGACTCAACAGTTTTACTTGGGAACAGGGATCATCCTAGTGTCGGTGTTGATTTACCCCGTGCTCAACTATTGGAATAAAAAAAGAAATGCGGCTCTTCCTGAGTCTAGTTAACTTTTTAAACTAGAGGCCCAAAAGGTTAAAAATTCTCTTTTGGAATTACAGCAGGGATTCATAGACGAAGTAATGTGCTGGCCAGCTCAGCAAAGCAGGTTTTTGATCAAATAAACCAAAAACACTTGATCCCGAACCCGACATGGATGCATAGTAAGCGCCTATTTGGTATAGGGAAGCCTTTATTCCAGCAATCTCTGGGTATGCTTGAAAAACACTCTTCTCAAAATCATTCACCAATTCTTCCTTCCAGCGGCTTCGGTTCCCAAGGATTTCTTCCAATGAGTTTTTGGGTAATACTGGAGTTACGCCAGCATACGCTTCCTTGGTGCCCACATGGATTCCAGGATGGATCAATACCAGGTAAGACCCTTGGAGAGAAACTGGACCTGGCTCGAGGATTTCCCCCCTGCCGCGGACAATTTTTGGGGTATTTTGAATAAAAAAAGAACAATCACTACCCAATTCTGCGGCGTATTCCTCCAAGAAGAAATCATCCAAGTGCAAGTCAAAGAGGTTGTTCATCAGCTTTAGCGCAAAAGCTCCATCCGCTGAACCGCCACCCAAGCCAGCTCCCATTGGAATTTGTTTGTGCAGGTGGACCTGCAGTCTGGGCAATCCTTGGTAATCTTTTTTAAGTAGCTTCTCTGCCTTCAAGATCAGGTTGTACTTGGGATCTCCAGGAACGGCTAAGCCAGTCACAGTCCAAGAAGACTTCTTGTCTAAAATCATCTCTAAGGCATCACAAAGGGGAATAGGGACCATGCAGGACTCAATATCATGGTACCCATCCCTACGCTTTTGGGTGATGTGGAGTCCGAGATTGATTTTGGCGTTGGGAAAAGTGATCATGGAGATACGCTGTTTGGACAAAAGTAAGGGAAATCGAGCTAGGAGAGTTGTTTCCTATCCTTTTTATATAAAATGGCATGTTTTGACTCAAAAATTACCATTTTATCCAGTGATCTGACTAAACATTGTTCAAAATATGGATCTCATATCTAAAAATTGAAAAAAATGTAAATCAGTACAAAATTTGGAAATTAGGATTTATTTCTCGCTTTTTTACGAATTTTAATTGGTATAGACTCTTTTAAAGTAATTAAATTTTGCAAAAAATAATTTTACCCAATTTAAATAACAGCATAAACGATCAGTAAAAGAATTAAATATTGTAAGTCTCGGCATAGATTTTTATTATTGTGAGGCATTTCGATGTCTACATTTATTTTCTTGTTCTCATGATTTATTCCAAGTTCCTCCTTATGCGATTTAGTATTCTCCTTTCTAATTCATATTGAGGCACCCAACTATAGCCATACTCCTATAATTTATAGTGCCTTCTTCCAATGAGGCACTTTTTTTATTTCACCAACCATGACCCAAAATCCGCTTAAAAAATACAGCTGGGAAATCAGTGACAACCCCGAGCATCCGGCAGGGATGGCCATGCTCTATGCAACGGGGATGTCCGACAAAAAAATGAAGCAGCCCTTTGTTGGAATCGCAAGTTGCGGTTATGAAAGTAATCCCTGCAACATGCACCTGAATGACTTTGCTGCACATATCAAAGCTTCTTCCCAAGAAGAGGAGTTGACGGGATTGGTATTTAATACAATTGGAATATCTGACGGAACATCCATGGGCACCTTGGGAATGCGTTATTCATTGGTCTCCCGAGAAATTATCGCCGACTCCATCGAATCCTTTGTGCTCGGCCATTCCTTCGATGCCTGTGTGGCAGTCGCGGGCTGTGACAAAAATATGCCCGGCGCCATTATTGGGATGCTCCGAATCAACCGCCCTAGCATTATGGTCTATGGCGGTACGATTGCCTCAGGGATATACAAAGGAGAAAAACTAAATATTGTCTCTGCCTTTGAAGCTTTTGGCAAAAAAATCCAAGGCACCATCACCCCTGAAGACTATGACGGAGTCATCCGTAATGCCTGTCCTGGAGCAGGGGCTTGCGGTGGTATGTATACCGCAAACACCATGTCATCTGCGATTGAGGCCCTAGGGATGTCCCTGCCTTACTCCGCTTCCAATCCTGCCAACTCACCAGAAAAATTACGGGAGTGCAGGGAGGTAAACCATTACCTCCGCATCCTACTTGAGATGGACCTCAAGCCCAAAGATATTGTCACGCGCAAAAGCATTGAGAATGCCGTTCGGGTAGTGATCGCCTTGGGAGGAAGTACGAATGCAGTACTCCACTTGCTCGCCATCGCGCGAACTGCAGGCGTAAACTTCACCCTCCCGGACTTTAAAGAGCTCAATCGAAAAACTCCCATGATAGGGGATTTCAAGCCTTCGGGCAAATTCCTCATGGAGGATTTGCACGAGCAAGGAGGCTTACCTGCTTTTATGAAGTACTTTTTAGAAAAGGGGTATTTGCATGGGGATTGCATGACTGTCACTGGCAAGACTTTGGCGGAGAATCTAGAAAAAGTGGAGGCCCTCGTGCCTTCTCAAGTCAATGTCATTCATCCGGTAGAGATGCCCATCAAAACTACAGGCCACCTCTGCATCTTGGAAGGAAACCTCGCTCCCGAGGGAGCAGTTGCAAAAATAACTGGGAAAGAAGGAAGGGTATTTACTGGTCCTGCCAAGGTGTTTGACTCCGAGTTGGAGGCCAACAATGCCATTCGAGATCATCAGGTGCAAGCAGGTGATGTGGTGGTAATTCGTAATGTCGGTCCAAAAGGCGCACCTGGTATGCCGGAAATGTTGAAGCCAACCTCCATGATCATCGGTGCGGGATTGGGGGCTGATGTAGCTTTGATCACGGATGGAAGATTTTCTGGAGGTACCCACGGTTTCGTTGTAGGTCATGTGACTCCTGAAGCATGGTGCGGTGGACCCATTGGTTTACTGAAGGATGGAGACCTAATCACCATCGATACCGATAGCCAAAGCCTTCAGGTGGCGGTAACGGAGGAAGAATTTGCCAAGCGAAAAATAAGCTGGTCACCCAAGCCAATTGAGGGGCTTCAAGGCACACTCAAAAAGTACAATAAACTTGTTGCAACCGCCTCTGAAGGTTGCGTTACTGATAAATTTTAAGGTCATGGAAACCAAGATGAGAGGTGCTGACATCGTGATTCGTTCGCTCATAGCAGAGCAGGCGGAACTTATCTTTGGCTATCCTGGTGGAGCAATTATGCCCGTCTATGACGCGCTATATGACTACGAAGGTCAAATCAAACACGTGCTCACTCGACACGAACAAGGAGCCGTCCATGCCGCTCAAGGTTATGCTCGGATTTCTGGAAAGGTGGGCGTTTGTTTGGCCACCTCGGGCCCTGGAGCCACCAACTTGATTACAGGTCTGGCCGACGCACAAATAGATAGCACGCCTTTGGTCTGCATTACAGGTCAGGTAGCTGCCCATCTCTTGGGAACAGATGCTTTTCAGGAAACCGACATGATGGGAATTTCAATGCCAGCTACCAAGTGGAACTACCAAGTGAGGCGGGCAGCAGATATTGCACCTGCCATTGCCAAGGGCTTTTTTATTGCCCGATCCGGAAGACCTGGGGCAGTATTGATCGATATTACGAAAAATGCACAGGTGGAATTGGCCGCATTCAACTACCAGCCTTGCCAAGAATTTCGCTCCTATAAAACCCATCATCCAGTTTCAGACACTGCTATACTGCAAGCAGCAGCTCTCCTTAATGAAGCGGCACGCCCCTACTTACTTTTTGGACAGGGGGTGATTTTGGGTAAAGCCGAGGCGGAGCTAAAGTCATTCTTAGATAAATCTGGAATACCTGCCGCATCTACGCTGCTGGGATCAGGAGCACTTTCCCAAGAGCATCCCAACTATGTTGGAAAGCTAGGAATGCATGGCAACTATGCCCCCAACCTGCTGACTAATCAATGCGATGTGCTGGTGGCTGTAGGGATGCGTTTTGACGATAGGGTGACAGGGGATTTGTCGCGCTATGCCAAGCAGGCCAAAGTAATCCACCTCGAGTTGGACCCCTCTGAAATCAATAAAAACGTAAAAGCCAATGTTGCGGTGCTTGGGAACTGCAAGGAAAGCTTGGCCAAATTGACCGAAGCCATTGCCTCCAAAAAGCACGAGTCTTGGATGGCAAAATTCCGGGCCCTTGAGCAACAAGAAAATGAAGCGGTGGTTCAGCATGACCTTATGCCTACCAAGGTGGGGTTGACTATGGGAGAAGCAATTCACCACATTAACCGCTACAAGGCCGACGATGCGGTACTCGTCACCGATGTGGGACAGCACCAGATGATCGCATGGAGGTATTTCAACTATAAAAAAACCAGAACCCAGGTGACTTCAGGAGGATTGGGCACGATGGGCTTTGCACTGCCTGCTGCCCTTGGTGCACAGCTCCATGATTATTCCCGACAAGTGATCTGTGTGGTAGGGGATGGAGGAATCCAAATGACCATTCAGGAGCTGGGTACCATCATGCAAACCAAGGCACCTGTAAAAATCGTTCTGCTCAACAACAACTACTTGGGCATGGTACGACAATGGCAACAAATGTTTTTTGACAAGCGCTATTCCTTTACCGAATTAGATAACCCCAACTTCATCATGCTTGCGGAAGCTTACGGCATCAAAGCAAAAAAAGTAAGCGATCGAGCAGACCTCGCTGAAGCCGTAGAAGACATGTTTATTCATGACGGCCCCTTCTTCCTAGAAGTTGTGGTAGAGAAAGAAGACAACGTATTCCCCATGATTGCCACCGGCTGCTCGGTAGAAGAGGTTCGACTCAATTAATTGCTCCCTATGAAACGCTATACCATCTTCGTCATCACTGAAAATTTTATTGGGATTCTCAATAGAATTACGATCATTTTTACCCGTAGGGGTATCAATATCGATGCACTTACTGCCTCGGAAAGCCGGATCCCAGGTGTTCACCGCATCACCATCGAAGTGACGGTGACCGAGGAAACGGTGATCCAGCTGGTCAATCAAATCGAAAAAATCATCGATGTAATCAAGGCTTTTCACCATGAGGACACCGGCGTTGTGTACCAAGAATTGGCCTTATACAAGATTCCTGTATCCCGCCTTGATGGGGGATTGGAAAAAATTATTAGAGATCACCATGCCAAAATTATTGCAGCAGAACCTGATTTTGTAGTTTTGGAACTGACTGGGCACAAGGAAAAAACACGAGAACTGCTCGAATTACTCAAAGGATACGGCATTCTTGAATTTGCCCGTTCCGGAAGGGTGGCCGTCGCCAAGCGCATGCTGACCATTGACTCTTTTGTCAACTAAACTCAACCTAAAAATCTATTCTTAAAATTTTCTACTATGAAATTGAAATTTGGAAACGTTGAAGAAAACGTAGTAACCCGAGAGGAGTTCCCCTTAGAAAAAGCTAGAGAAGTACTGAAAGACGAAGTAATTGCAGTCATTGGTTATGGCGTGCAAGGTCCTGGTCAAGCCCTCAACCTCCGCGACAATGGCTTCAAAGTAATTATAGGCCAGCGAAGTGGTTCCAAGACCTGGGATAAGGCGATCGCCGATGGTTGGGTACCTCGAGAAACGCTTTTTGAAATTGAGGAAGCCTGTTCCCGTGGTACAATTCTTCAATTTTTACTTTCCGATGCAGGACAGATTACGTTGTGGCCTACTCTTAAAAAACACCTAACTCCAGGAAAAGCCCTCTATTTCTCTCATGGTTTTGGGATCACCTACAAGGAAAAAACAGGAATTATTCCTCCTGCAGATGTAGATGTGATTTTGGTAGCTCCCAAAGGTTCAGGTACCTCCCTACGACGTATGTTTGTGGAAGGTAGAGGACTCAACTCTTCTTACGCCATCTTTCAGGATGGTACAGGCAAAGCAAAAGACCGCGTAGTAGCGCTGGGAATTGGTGTTGGATCGGGCTACTTGTTTGAAACTGATTTTTACCGGGAAGTGACTTCTGATTTGACAGGAGAACGTGGCACCCTAATGGGAGCCATTCAAGGAATTTTTGCAGCACAGTACGAGGTACTCCGCGCCAATGGCCATACTCCTTCTGAGGCATTTAACGAAACCGTGGAAGAGCTAACCCAATCCTTGATGCCCTTGGTGGCAGAAAATGGGATGGACTGGATGTATGCCAACTGCTCTACCACCGCACAGCGAGGAGCCTTGGATTGGTGGAAGCCTTTCAGAGACGCTACCAAACCTGTATTTGAAGCGCTGTATCAGTCTGTCAAATCTGGAGCGGAAGCTCAAAAATCCATCGACTCCAATTCCAAACCCGACTACCGTGAGAAATTGGAAGTGGAACTTGCCCAGCTTCGGAATTCAGAAATGTGGCAAGCAGGTGCAGTCGTACGGCAGTTGAGACCAGAGAATAATTAATCTATACAAACCAGATCAGGTCATGAGCGAAAAGCTATGGATATTCGACACCACCCTCAGAGATGGGGAGCAAGTGCCTGGATGCCAACTCAATACCCAAGAAAAAATCACAGTAGCCAAGGCTCTGGAAGTGCTGGGAGTAGATATAATCGAAGCGGGTTTCCCCATTTCTAGTCCCGGGGATTTTAACTCCGTGGTAGAAATTTCCAAAGCAGTATCTAACCCAATCATCTGTGCCCTTTCTCGTGCCGTAGAAAAAGATATCGAAGTAGCAGCTGCATCCCTTCAATACGCTAAAAAAGGACGTATTCATACAGGAATTGGAGTTTCTCCCTACCATATTCAATTCAAGCTCCGCTCCACCCCTGAGGACATCATCAAACGAGGTGTGGCAGCAGTCAAATTTGCGAAGCGATTTGTGGAGGATGTAGAATTTTACGCCGAAGATGCAGGTCGCGCTGAATCTGATTTTCTCTGCAAAATCATCGAAGAAGTCATCAAAGCAGGAGCTACCGTAGTTAATATTCCTGACACCACCGGCTACTGTCTTCCAGAGCAGTATGGTGCCATCATTGCTAGTCTTAAAAACCGAGTTCCCAACATTGATCGGGCGATTATTGCCACCCATTGCCACAATGACCTAGGTATGGCTACCGCCAATACTGTGGCAGGAGTGCAGCAAGGTGCCCGACAGGTAGAGGTGACCATCAATGGAATTGGGGAACGCGCTGGGAATACCTCCTTGGAAGAGGTAGTGATGGCGATCAAATGCCATCAGTCCATCCCCGTTCATACGGAAATTGTGACGCCAAAAATCTACTCCACCAGCCGGCTGGTATCCAAGTTAATGAATATGCCTGTGCAGCCCAACAAGGCGATTGTGGGCAGAAATGCATTTGCACATTCTTCGGGTATCCATCAAGATGGGGTACTGAAGCATCGAGAAAACTACGAGATCATAGATCCCAAGGATGTAGGAGTTGCAGAATCTACGATTGTCTTAACTGCCAGGTCTGGAAGAGCAGCCCTCAAGCACCATTTGGATGCCTTGGGAGTGGAACTCGAAGGAGAAGCCTTGCGAGAAGTCTACGAAGCATTTTTGGTGCTTGCAGATTCCAAGCGGGACATCGGGAGAAAAGACCTCTTGGAGCTGGTAGGTAAATTCATCGATGAATCCAACTTCATTGAGTTGGAACAGGTCCACTACTCCTCGGATAATGAAGTAACAGCACAAGTAACCCTCAAAGTAGGGAACGCGCTTCAGGTGGCTACGGCCACCGGTGTAGGGCCTGTGGATGCCGTTCTCAAGGCTATAGAATCCATTGTACAGCCTCAAGTGGAGCTGGAGGAATTTCTCATCCAAGCCATAACCCAAGGTAGCGACGATGTGGCCAAAGTACACATGCGATTGATCAAATCAGACAAGCCCTACTATGGCTTTGCCTCCAACCAAGACATTGTGCTCGCTTCAGCGGAGGCTTTTGTCGATGCCCTCAACAAAATTCCAGTCAAAGAATATGCAACTGCCTAACTATGGAAAAGAACACCTTATTTGACAAAATCTGGGATGCACACGTAGTCAAATCTGTGCCTGCTGGCCCTGACGTGTTTTTCATCGATAAGCACTTTATTCACGAAGTGACCTCTCCTGTAGCTTTTCTCAATTTGGAGAAAAGAGGAATAGGGGTGAAGTATCCTCACCGGACAATCGCCACCCCGGATCACAATGTGCCTACGGTAGATCAAGATCAGACCATCAAGGATAAGCTTTCGCGCATGCAGGTAGAAAGGCTGCGCGAGAATTGCGCGAAGTATGGCATTGAACTCCATGACTTAGGATCTGCCCACCACGGCATCGTCCATGTCATTGGCCCGGAACTAGGTGTGACCCAGCCTGGGATGACCATTGTCTGTGGGGACTCACATACTTCTACGCACGGTGCTTTTGGAGCCATTGCTTTTGGTATTGGTACCTCTGAGGTGGAGATGGTGCTAGCCACCCAATGCATCATGCAGTCCAAGGCTAAGAAAATGCGAATTTCTGTGGAGGGTACCCTAGGCAAGGGAGTTACCTCCAAGGACATTATACTTTACATCATCTCTAAAATATCTGCAGCAGGAGCCACAGGCTACTTTGTGGAATATGCGGGTTCAGCGATCCAAAGTTTATCCATGGAGGCTCGAATGACGATTTGCAACATGTCCATTGAGATGGGCGCACGTGGGGGGCTTATTGCTCCAGATGAAACCACCTTTGCCTACTTGAAGGGAAAACAATATGCTCCCAAAGGAGCGGATTGGGATAAGGCGGTAGCGCATTGGAAAACCCTGAAAACAGACGAAGGAGCCATTTTTGACAAAGAGTTAGTTTTTGAAGCGGCAGACATCGAACCGATGATCACCTATGGAACCAATCCAGGGATGGGAATCAAAGTGACCGGGACTATTCCAAGCACCCAAGGAATGGAAGGTTCCAACAAAACTTCGTACCTGAAATCCCTCGACTACATGGGCTTTGTCCCAGGTGAAGCCGTGAAAGGGAAGTTGGTGGATTACGTCTTTGTAGGGTCATGTACGAATGGACGCATCGAAGATATCCGTGCGGTGGCTCAGTTTGTAAAAGGACATCAAAAGGCCGACAACATCACTGCCTGGATTGTACCAGGATCGCGTGAGGTGGAGAAAATGGCGCATGAAGAAGGCCTAGTAAAAATCTTGGAAGATGCGGGCTTTGAACTCCGTCAGCCCGGATGCTCCGCTTGTCTTGCAATGAATGACGATAAGATTCCTTCAGGCAAGTATGCGGTATCTACCTCCAATCGAAATTTTGAAGGCCGTCAAGGCCCTGGAGCACGCACTATGCTTGCCTCTCCTTTGACCGTAGCGGCGGTAGCAATTACCGGCCGAATTACGGATCCACGCGAAGTATTTGGAAATTGAAAATACGAATAGGGAAGTATGAAGTACGAATTACGAGGTACGAAATACGGAATTTATGGAGTGCGGGGAAAAGACTACCCGAAGTCCTATTTGATCACCTTTGAACTAAGAAAAAATGGCTTACGATAAATTTACCGTCCTTCAAAGTACAGCAGTTCCTCTGCCGACCGAAAACGTGGATACAGACCAAATCATCCCTGCCCGCTTCCTCAAGGCAACCGAGCGCGAGGGATTTGGGGATAACTTGTTTCGTGATTGGAGATACGACGTGGAGGGTAATCCCAAAAAGGATTTTGTGTTAAATGACAGGACCTATTCAGGAAAAATCCTGGTAGCAGGAAAAAATTTCGGTTCTGGATCCAGCCGTGAGCATGCCGTCTGGGCGCTGTATGACTACGGGTTTCGCTGTGTGGTGTCCAGCTTTTTTGCAGATATTTTTAAAAATAACTGCCTGAACATTGGACTCCTTCCCGTGACCGTTTCACCGGAATTTGCAGATATTTTGTTCGCAGCCATTGCAAAGGACCCAAGTTCTGCGTTGGAAGTCAACCTACCTCAGCAAAGGATCACCTTGCTAACTACAGGCGCATCTGAGTCCTTCGACATCAACGAATACAAGAAGGACAACATGCAACATGGCTTCGACGATATCGACTACCTGATCAACATTTCGGCTGAAATAGAAAGCTTTGCAGCTTCCCGATAACTAATGGGTCTGATGACGGCAAGAAGATTAGAGTGGATGGACACTACCTTGAGGGACGGAGAACAGACCTCAGGAGTTTCCTTTTTGCCCTCTGAAAAGCTTCATATTGCCAAGGCACTCCTAGAAGAACTTAAAGTGGATCGCATCGAAGTGGCTTCAGCCCGTGTGTCCCTTGGTGAACTGGAAGGAGTGCAGCGCATCACGCAATGGGCGGTAGAAAAAGGCTACTTGGACCGTATCGAGGTGCTGGGCTTTGTCGATACCCCCATCTCGGTGGATTGGATTTTAGCAGCAGGAGCCAAGGTGATCAACCTACTGACCAAAGGCTCGCTCAATCACCTGACCTACCAATTAAAAAAGACTCCAGCAGCACATTTTGAGGACATCCAGTCCGCGATTGCGTATGCGGTACAAAAGGGGCTTCAGGTCAATGTGTACCTAGAAGACTGGTCCAGTGGAATGCGCGATTCAGTAGACTATACGCTGAGTCTGATTGAACTACTTTCCAAGCAACCGGTCAAACGGATTATGCTGCCCGACACCCTTGGAATTCTTTCGCCGCTGGAAACACGTACCTTCCTTGGACAGGTGATTTCAAGATTCCCGGGTGTACATTTTGATTTTCATGGACACAACGACTACGATTTGGCGGTAGCCAATGCCCTCGAGGCCATTCAGCTCGGGGTGTCCGGAATCCACAGCACCGTTAATGGGCTGGGAGAGCGCGCTGGAAATGTTCCGTTGGAATCACTCCTTGCTGTAGTCAAAGACTTCACCGATATAGAAACAGGGATTCAAGAGCAGAAAATTTTCCGCGTGTCTAAGCTGGTGGAACAATTTTCAGGGCAGTACATTCCTGCAAACAAGCCCGTGGTGGGGGAGAATGTCTTCACCCAAACCGCCGGGATTCATGCGGACGGTGATCAGAAAAAAAGCCTCTATTTCAACAAGCTCCTTCCCGAACGCTTTGGTAGGGAACGAAAATATGCCCTTGGTAAATCCTCAGGGAAAGCCAATATTTCAAAAAACCTGGAGGCCTTGGGAATTTCCTTGGAGCCGGAGGAACTTGCCCGAGTTACCCAACGGATCATTGACCTAGGGGATAAAAAAGAGCGAGTAACGCCCGAAGATTTGCCTTACATTATTTCAGATGTTTTGCAAAATACCGCCCTGAATAAACATATCAGCATCGACGGGTACCAAATGACGCAGTCCAAAGGACTAAAGCCTTCTGTGCAGCTGCGACTCAAGATGCATGGCAATTATTACGATGCTACCGCTTCGGGAGATGGACAATACGATTCCTTCATGAATGCCCTGAGTAGTATTTATACCACACTTCACAAAGAGCTGCCCAAACTCGTAGATTACCAAGTGACAATCCCTCCCGGAGGAAAAACAGACGCCTTGGTAGAAACGGTCATTACTTGGGAGCACGGGCACCGCTTCAAGACCAAGGGACTAGATCCTGACCAAACGGTGGCCGCCATGATGGCCACGGAAAAAATGCTTAATATCATGGATTCAATCACGACAGCACCTCAATCCACCAGTTCCCTCGTATGAAAATAAATATTGCACTCCTTCCTGGAGACGGCATAGGCCCAGAAGTTATCGCACAAACAGTGAAGGTAGTCAATGCCATCGGCAAGAAATTTGGCCACCAGATCAGCTACCAAGAGGGTTTGGTAGGCGCCTGTGCGATCGATGCCACTGGTGATCCCTATCCAGATGCTACCCATGAGATTTGCGTAGCTTCAGATGCAGTCCTTTTTGGTGCCATTGGAGATCCCAAGTACGACAACGATCCTAAGGCCAAGGTTCGACCAGAACAAGGATTGCTCCGTATGCGACAGAAATTAGGTTTGTTTGCCAATGTGCGCCCTACTTTTACCTTTCCTTCCTTGGTACACAAGTCCCCGTTGAAGCTCGATCGGGTGGATGGGGTAGATTTGGTGTTTTTCAGAGAGCTAACTGGAGGCATCTATTTTGGAGAGCCCAGAGGAAGAAACGAGCAGGGCACGAAGGCCTTTGACACCAACGTCTACAGCAAAGAAGAGATTGTGCGTTTGGCGCGAATGGGTTTTGAAGCTGCGCAAAAGCGTAGAAAACTCCTGACCTGCGTGGACAAGGCCAACGTGATGGCCACCTCCAGATTGTGGAGAGAAACTGTCCAGGAATTGGCACCTGAGTATCCGGATGTAAAAGTAGAGTATGAATTTGTAGATGCTGTGGCCATGCGACTGATTCAATGGCCCAAAGCCTACGATGTGTTGATCACAGAGAATCTCTTTGGAGATATTTTGACTGATGAGGCTTCGGTAATTTCTGGGTCCATGGGATTGATGCCTTCAGCTTCCTTGGGAGCCCAGGTAAAGCTATTCGAACCGATCCACGGATCCTACCCTCAAGCGGCTGGCAAGGACATTGCCAATCCGCTGGGAACAATTTTATCCGCCTCCATGATGTTTGATTATGCATTTGGATTGGCAGCCGAAGCCAAATTGATCAGCGACGTAGTCAATCTTTCACTCGCTGAAGGAATCGTCACCGAAGACATCGCCGAAGGGGGGAAAGCCTACAAAACCTCCGAGTTAGGAGACTGGCTAGCAGCTCGAATTTTGGGATAATATCTTCCCTGTAATTGATGAAACCACCTCAGCATGGGGTGGTTTTATTTTTTTAACTTTTTAATAAAAGGAGTATTGGTTAAACAAAAGTGTGCTGCGGGATTGTACTTATATTTTCCTATTTCTGACGATCTTTCGATTCGATTCTGATTTTAAAAATGCGTTCACGTCCCTTTACTTATCTGTTTTCTATTGCTTACTTTGGTGCTCGATTCAAAGGGTGGTCCAAGCAAAAAAACCAACCTACAGTGGAGGGGAAATTGGAGCGGGTATTTCGCTATGTTTTGGGGCACGAAGATTTCCGATTAATTGGATCGAGTCGTACTGATTCAGGGGTGAGTTGTCGACAGGGATTTGTTCAGCTTTTTCTTAGAGAAGAATTCGATTTTGAGCCGATTTTGCCAGCTTTAAACTTAAATTTGAATGGAGAAATTCGAATTTATTCGGTGCGGAAAATTCCCAGAGATTTCAATTTGATCCATTCGGTTAAACAAAAAACCTACCGATATTTTTTTTCAGATTCTGATTCTTTCCATCCATTTGCTTCGGCTTTCTTGACCAACGTTTCCAATAGTAATACTTTGGAACGCATGATGGAAAATTCATCCCTTTTCGTCGGTAGGCATGATTTTAGAGCCTTTAGCAAAATTTTGGGGAATAAGAGGGATTATGTTAGAGAAGTTTTGGAAGCTAAAGTCTTTAAAACAGAAACTTTTTTTTTAGAGTTTTCTCCCGAAAAGGTATACTGTTTCGAAGTAAGTGGAACGGGTTTTCTTTACCATCAAGTTCGAAAAATGGTGCATGCGATTTGGTACTCATCCTCTGAGGAAATCAAATTAAGGCTAGAAAATCCACACGCTCAATGGGAAACGATACCTACTGCAGCACCCAATGGTTTGGTACTTTGGCAATCGGTATTGGATTTGGATGACTAATTTTTGAAATTGGTAAATCCTTTCCAAAATAACTCACTGCATTTATGTTTTTATGGCTAAGTAAAAGCAGGCTATCTGCTATTGGTTTTCTTTCTCTTATCAGTATACTCGCTCCTGCGCAGCAAAAATCTGATAAAAAAAATCCAAACATTGTATTGATTTACCTTGACGATCTCGGCTATGGTGATGTTAGTGCCTATCAATCTGGTACACTTAGGACACCCAATATGGATGTTTTAGCCAACGGAGGATTGAGGTTTACGAATGGATATGCCTCCTCAGCTACTTGCACCCCTAGCCGCTATGCATTGCTGACTGGAACCTATCCATGGAGAAATCAACAAGCTAAAATTCTTCCCGGTACAGCCCCTTTAATCATTGATACAGCCCAGATGACTTTGCCAAAAATGCTTAAGGCTCAGGGTTATGAAACTGCTGTGATTGGAAAGTGGCATCTTGGATTGGGAACTGGTTTTGTGGATTGGAATCAAGAAATTATCCCAAATCCCAATCATGTAGGATTTGAGTTTTCGCATATTTTAGCTGCTACACAAGATAGAGTTCCTACAGTCTACATTGAAAATGGCTGGGTTGTTAATCTAGACCCGAATGACCCTATTCAAGTTGATTATGATAAGAATTTCGAAGGAGAGCCCACTGGGCTATCTAATCCTGAAATGCTCACAATGAAGTGGCATCATGGGCACAACAATAGTATTGTTAATGGAATTCCCCGTATTGGATTTATGAAAGGGGGAGAGCGTGCTAAGTGGAGTGATGTAGATATGGCAGATCATTTTCTCCAAAAAGGTAAAGCTTACATTACGGAGAAGGCATCTTCAGAAAAGCCTTTTTTTCTCTTTTTTCCCATGCACCAGCCACATGTTCCTCGTACTCCACACCCCAGATTTGAAGGTAAATCAGGTATGGGGCCAAGGGGTGATACCTTGCTTGAGGCAGATTGGGTAATTGGTGAATTGTATACGACTTTGGAGATTGAAGGACTTTTGGAAAATACGCTTATAATTTTCACAAGTGATAATGGTCCTGTTTTAAACGATGGGTATTACGACGATGCGGTAGAAAAATTGGGGAATCATACCCCTTCAGGTCCGCTTCGAGGAGGAAAATATGCACTATTTGAGGCAGGAACCAAAGTGCCATTTGTTGTCTTTTGGAAAGGGGAAATCCAACTTGGAGTTTCCAATGCATTAGTATCCCAGATTGATTTATTGAGTTCTTTGGCCTCCTTAGTAGGAAGTTCTGAAACTGGAATGGATAGTGAAAACTTGATGGATGTATTTATGGGGAAAAGTCATGAAGGTCGGGAGGCAGTTATAGTGGAAGCAAGTACAAAAACAGCACTTCGAGCAGGGGATTGGGCTATGATTCCGCCTTACACTGGCCCAGCGGTCCAGAATCAAGTAAATATTGAGCTAGGCAATTCTCCAGAATACCAATTATATAATTTGAAGATTGATCCGGGTCAAAGAAATAATTTATCCAAATCCAATCCTGAAAAACTAGAAGAAATGAAGAAAATCTATCATTTAATCAGGGGCAATGGAAGTACAATCGAGCCGCTAGAATTAAAGTGAAAAACTATTTTTTTGCTCATAGATAACAGATTTACAAAGGTTTGAATAGTTAAAAGTTATCTGTCAGGCTATTTTTATCCCAAACTTAAAGGATTTAAAAGCTTCAAAAATTAAGCTCCATCACATCATCATCCATCACGTAGCCTTGGCCAATGTCATTGACTTCTTGTCGAATGGTCACAAAGCCCATGGCGAGGTAAAAATCGATCGCCTTTTTATTGTACTTATTCACATTCAAGACCAGACTTTTTTGTCCCGCTTCACGAGCCCTTTTGGCTACCTCTAAGAGCAAGCTTTTGCCTACCCCTTTTCCTTGACAGCTCGGCAGGAGGTACAACTTGTGTAGTTTGGCCTTTGGCCTTTCCAGGTGATAGAGTTCGTATCCTGCAAATCCAACCGCTTCACCTTCTACCTCGGCAACTAAAAAACCATGCCCCTGTTCCACTTGCGATTCGAGCATCTTCAGGTCATACATCCAATTGAGCATGTAGTCGATCTGCGCTTCGCTCAAAAGACCTGCAAAAGTGGAGGGCCAGGTTTGATGGGCAATGCGTTGAATTAGAATCAGCTCTTCTTTGGCTAGTAGTCTAAGGTGTACCATAGATTGAATTGAAAGACTTTTTATTCTAGGCGATTTTCCTTCAGCAGCTCTGCATGCAAGTTTAAAATGCAATCAGCTCCTGCAGCTTCACTTTAAATCGATCTACTGGCAAGAATTGCTTTTCTAGATTGGGAGCAAATGGAATTGGCGTATCCAAACTCCCTTCACGCATCACTGGGGCATCAAGTGAGGCAAAGCAGTACTCGGAGATCCATGCACAAACCTCTGCACCAATTCCACCGGTAAGCGTGTCTTCCTGTAGAAAAATAACTTCCCCTGTCTTTTTAACAGTTGCTGCCACCGCTTCCTTGTCCCAAGGGAGCAGCGTGCGCAAGTCTAGAATATCGGCAACGATGCTGAGTTCCTCCACCACTTTGGTAGCCCAATGCACGCCCATGCCGTAGGTGATGATGGATACTTGGGTGCCAGTAGCCGCTAATGCCGCTTTGCCCACCTCAACGGTGTAGTAGTTATTCGGTACTGGACCAGAGATGGAGCGGTACAGGAGCTTGTGCTCGAAATACAGGTAGGGGTTCGGGTCTTCCAGGGCCGCATTGAGGAGACCTTTGGCGTCCTGGGGATTGGATGGGTAGACGATCTTTAGCCCTGGCGTATGGAAAAACCAGGCTTCATTGGATTGGGAATGGAAGGGTCCCGCAGCGGTACCCGCTCCAGTAGGCATTCGAATTACTACATCAGCATTTTGACCCCAGCGGTAGTGGATCTTGGCCAGATTATTCACGATTTGGTTGAAGCCTACGCTCACAAAGTCCGCAAACTGTATTTCTACCATGGCCTTATATCCTTTGATGGAAAGGCCGAGCCCTGCACCAATAATCGCGCTTTCGCAGAGGGGCGTATTTCGTACACGGGCGCTACTAAATTGGGCTTTGAATCCGTCGGTGATTTTAAATACGCCTCCATACTCGCCAATGTCTTGCCCCATCAGGACGAGATTGGGGTACTTTTCCATGGATTCCCGCAGCCCATCGCTGATTGCATCAATAAAGCGCTTTTCGGTAGCCTTTCCACTCGGCTCCACGACGGTTTGGGTATAGGGTGCATACACATCCTGCATTTCCAACTCCAGATTTGGAGTAACCGCTTCTTCTGCAAAGGCTATTTCTAGGGCATCATTGATACTCTTTTTTACCTGTTGGTTAATCTTTTCCTGTTCTTCTGGTTTAAGTACCCCTTCGGAAATCAGGTAGTCTTCGTAGCGGTCCACTGGATCTAGCTGACCCCATTCCTCCATTAGAATCTTGGGAACATACTTCGTTCCCGATGCTTCCTCGTGGCCACGCATGCGGAAGGTGATCGCTTCGACGAGTACGGGTCTGGGATTTTCCCGCAGGTCTTCGGCAAGGCGTAAAATGGTGTCATACACTTCTAGCACGTTATTGCCTTGGATGCGTACGGTTTCCATGCCGTAGCCAGGGCCTTTTTCGGTAAAGTATTGGAAAGCAAACTGCTCTTCACTGGGGGTGGAAAGTCCGTACCCGTTGTGTTCCACCACAAAAATCACGGGTAATTTCCAGACTGCCGCCACATTCAATCCTTCGTGAAAGTCGCCTTCCGAACTGGCTCCGTCACCTGAAAAGACGAGCGTTACTTTTTTCTCCCCTGCGAGTTTGTGCGCCAAAGCGATGCCGTCAGCAATTGCCAACTGTGGGCCTAGGTGAGAAATCATCCCTACAATATGGTGCTCGATGCTGCCAAAATGGAAGGAACGGTCTCTGCCCTTCGTAAAGCCCAATTCTTTTCCCTGAAACTGTGCAAACAAGCGCTCCAAAGGCATGTCTCTACCGGTGAAAATACCCAAATTGCGGTGCATGGGAAGAATAAATTCATCAGCAGCTAGGGCATTTACAGCCCCAATCGAAACGGCTTCCTGCCCCCATCCGCTAAACCACTTTGAGATCCTGCCTTGGCGAAGGAGAATCAACATTTTCTCCTCGATTCTCCGAGGAACAAGAAGTGATTCGTACAACTTGATTAGGGTTGCATCCGAATATTTCTTCCGATCAAAAGTTAATTTTTGGGCATTAGGGGCAGTAAATTCCATAAGGAGTAATTTTCGTACCTAAGATACGGCAAGGGAACAAATCCCCCAAGGGTTTTGCGAGGTAGTCGCTAATAAGGGGGAAGATTGCCAAGGAGAGCTACTCTCCTGCAGGCCCCCGACTCTCATCGGGGGCTAAAAATAAATGCAAGGAGTTAAAAAAATTTGCTGTACGTGCCGAAATTAGGTAATACTGGGTCCCTGCTTTAAATCTCAGCGTTAAGGTTTTTTTACCATTGTGTTAATAGTAAGTTGATTCCCTAATAATCGCAACGTCTTGAAGGGAGTCAGTCTCTTAGAATATGCTTTTTCAAGCCTTTTTACCTAACTTCGCTACCCCAAATCGAAGTAAATTCTGTGAAAGCAAGAACATTGAAAAAGGATAAGGTCAACATCATTACGATGGGCTGCTCCAAAAACTTGGTGGATTCTGAGGTACTCCTCACGCAACTTAGGGGCAATGGCATCGATGCCAGCCATGAGTCTGACCGTCAGGATAACAACATTATCATCATCAATACTTGCGGATTTATAGACAATGCCAAGCAGGAATCTATTGATACGATTTTACAATATGTGGATGCCAAAGAAAAAGGTTTGGTAGACAAGGTGTATGTGACGGGCTGCCTCTCGCAGCGCTACAAGGACGACCTGGAAAAGGAGATTCCGCAAGTGGATGCATTTTTTGGTACGCGAGAGCTGCCGGCAATTCTGAAAAAATTCAAGGTAGACTACAAGCATGAGTTGGTCGGAGAGCGTTTGCTCACCCATGCCAGCCACTATGCCTACATGAAAATATCCGAGGGTTGCGATCGCCCTTGTTCCTTCTGCGCCATCCCGCTCATGCGTGGAGGACACTTGTCACGCCCCATCGAAGAGCTAGTGAAAGAAGCGCAGCACCAGGCCGCCAATGGAACAAAAGAATTGCTGCTAATCGCCCAAGATTCTACCTACTATGGGTTGGATCTCTACAAAAAGCGAAACTTAGCCGAGCTACTTCGTAAGCTTTCTGACGTGGAGGGAATCGACTGGATTCGCCTCCATTATGCTTATCCTACCGGTTTTCCGATGGATGTGATTGAAGTAATGAAGGAGTGTCCGAACATTTGCAAATACCTAGACATTCCCCTCCAACACGGTTCGACGGATGTGCTCAAGGCCATGCGTCGTGGTACTACCCGAGAAAAGCAGGAAGAGCTAATCTATAGTATTCGGGACCTGATCCCAGAGATTGCGATCCGTACCACCTTGATTGCCGGGCATCCTGGTGAAGGGGAAAAGGAATTCCAGGAAATGGTCGATTTTGTGGAGCGCATGAAGTTTGAGCGCTTGGGTGTCTTTACCTACTCCCACGAAGAAAATACCCATGCCTTTGGGATGGAAGATAAGTTGACACAAGAAGAAAAGCAGTCCCGTGCTAACCAGTTGATGGAGGTGCAGGAACAAATCAGCTACGACCTCAACCAACAAAAAATTGGCAAGACCTTCAAGGTATTGATCGACAAGAAAGAGGGTGGGCATTTTGTAGGCCGCACCGAGTTTGATTCGGTGGAGGTAGACAACGAAGTACTGATCGATGCAGCCACTCACTACTGCCGTGTGGGAGACTTTGTGCAGGCCAAAGTGGTGGATGCCACGGAGTTTGACCTTTACGCCACTGTCCAAGACTAGTTTTTTCCCTAAACTAAGGAAGCATTCCAAGGCTAGGATTGAAAATTTTCAAAATGTAGGCTTCACTTATAGTTGAACTAACTTTTGTGAATAAACCTTTGGGCTGCCTGAGCGTTAGGAAGGTAGCGTTTGTAGGTTTTCCCCTAAGCACATTCCAATCATGAAGTTTCTCGCTATCCTTCTTCTATTCATCACATTCCTGACTGCAAGTCGCGAGGCTAGAGGACAGGAGTATTTTTATTTTGGGAACACCAACTTGGTAGGAACAGGAGCATGGATTGAGGGCAAAAGAAATGGCTCTTGGAAAGTATACCAACGAAAAGAATTAGAAGATAATCCTCGTGTTGCCAATCTTGAAGTTCCTTTGGATGACTTGGAGCAAAACTTTGACCTTCGGGTGCCCTTCTATCGCATAGACCTTCGGGATAATCTTCCAGATGGGGTGAGGGAGGAATTTTTTGCAGGTGGACAAATCAAAAAGATTGTCAACTACAAAGCGGGGCTTTTAGATGGAGATTTTTTTGAATTCAATGAAGAAGGTGAGTTGCTGTTATCAGGCCCCTACGAACAAGGGAAACGCAGCGGAGATTGGGTTGTCTACCGAAGTGACGGGACCAAGAAGTCGGAATACACCTATCTAAACAATCTATTGGAAGAATTTGCGCTTAGCTACTATCCTTCTGGGCAGCTAGCAGAACGAATTCCTTTTCAGCAGGGAGTAGTCAATGGGCTCTATGAGTCATTTTTTCCAGATGGAAAGGTACAGCAGTCTCTCGAATTTGTCGATGGACTTGAGGGAGGGCCCTTGAAGCAGTACTATGCAGATGGGACCTTGGCCCTCTCATGTTCCTTTTTCAAAGGCCTTTTGGAAGGGAATTGGGAGAAATTTTCCACTTCGGGACAGCTAGAGGCTCAAGGTGCCTATCGTAAAGGAGAGCGAGATGGAGCTTGGAGAGAAATGTATCCTGAGGTCGCTGGATTTTTTTGGGCAGGAAACTACGAGAAGGGTAAAAAGGAGGGAGTTTGGAAGGTACTCGGTGCTGCTGATTTTGTGCACCAAGAAGAAACCTATCTTTTGGGGTCCTTGGCGGCAATTAGCGAATTCACCACAAAATCTGGCTTGGTGTTGGATGCGGGCCAATTGAAAAAAGGGGACGGGAGGCGTTTCTTTTTTGATCAAGAGGGCAACCGCCTGGAGAAAGGGCGCTATGCCAACGGGCAACGCACTGGTATCTGGTATACTTATTTTCCAAAAACCAACTTGGTGGCTAGTTCTGGCAGCTATGTTGCGGACAAAAAGAGAGGCACTTGGAAATATTACGACATCAACAGCCAGTTGATTAGTGAGGAAATTATTCCTGCCAGCTCCGATACCGAAGGTATAGATCGGTCGGTCAATACTTCCACTACTTCACAAGGAAGAACCAGATCCTATATGCCGCAGCAAAATTCCAATGGCGTGGTGGTGCCTCAATTTAGGGTCTTGACCCCAGATGGGACCCTGGGAATCTCAGGCCCTGGGATGTTTTATTTGGGAAATTAAACGAATTGAAATAAGGTGGAGTACCAAGTACCAAGTACGACCTACGAAATACGATCTAAGCTAATGTCGAATGTCTAGCGCCGATAGTTGAGGTGGAAATTCGTAAATCATAAGAATCTCGTGTTACGTAAATCTTGTTTCTAAGAATACTTGGTACTTGGTACCTTGTACATCGTACAGCTTATTTCCACTCTATTTCTAATTTATTTTCCCCATTTAACTAATTTTGTGTCAAAATCCCATTAAATGAAGCTGATCGAAGTTACCACCTCCGCGCATCAAATCGAATTTATCGAGATGGCCCTGTGGTTGTATCGCAACGAGAAAAATTGGATTCGCCCAATCGATCAGGACATTGAAGGGCTATTCCACGCAGAAACCAACAAACTTTTTAGAAATGGAGCCAAGGCCAAGCGCTGGTTGCTCCAGGACGAATCTGGAAGGACCATTGGCCGGATTGCTGCTTTTGTTAATCCCAAGATGAAGGAGAAGCAACCCACGGGTGGGGTTGGGTTTTTTGAATGCATCGAAAACCAAGAAGCTGCTTTTCTGCTGTTTGATCAAGCCAAAGCCTGGCTCCAAAGCGAAGGCATGGAGGCCATGGATGGACCGATCAACTTTGGGGAGCGCGACAAGTGGTGGGGGCTGCTCGTAGACGGGTTTTCTGAGCCGAACTACAACATGCCCTGGAATTTTGGGTACTACCAAGCTTTTTTCGAGAACTATGGATTTCAGCTCTACTTCAAGCAATACACCTACGCTCGCGATGTGCAAAACGTAGGCTTTGACCAAAAAATGGTGCAGCGGGCAGCCGTCATTCTGGAAAATACAGATTACAGCTTCCGCTACATCAAGGGTAAAGAACTCCAAGAGAAGGCACCCGAGTATTTCATGACCGTGTACAACAAAGCTTGGGCACGACACATGGGCAAATCCATTGCACTCAAGGAGGCACAGCTGATGTTTGCCAAGATGAAACCTATCCTAGATCCGCGCTTGATTTACTTTGCCTTTTTCAAAGGAGAGCCAGTCGGATTTTTTATTCAGATCCCCGAGATCAATCAGATTTTCAAACATGTCAATGGGAAAATGGACCTGATTGGGAAACTCAAATTTCTCTGGTACAAGACCTTTTTTCCTCCCAATAAAATGCTCGGGCTGGTCTTTGGCGTGGTACCAGAGCATCAGGGCAAAGGAGTGGAGGGTGCCATTGCACTGAGTTACGACCAGATGAGTGGCAAGGCCTCCTTTCCCTACAAAACCATCGAGATGAACTGGATTGGGGACTTTAATCCCAAAATGATGCGGGTTTGCGAACAATTGATATCCCAAATCTACAAGACCCACCATACCTATCGCTACCTTTTTGATCGGGAAAAGCCCTTTGAAAGACACCCAATTTTTAACTAAGAAATAGCGAGGTAAGTCCAAAAACCTCGAATTGAATAATCACAACTAGTAAAGAATTCCAACCAAAATAAAATGAAAAAGTACAACGTAACGGGCATAGGAAATGCCTTGGTAGACATTGAGTTTAAAGTAACCGACCAGTTTTTTGCGGATAACGGGATAGAGAAAGGCCTCATGACCCTTGTGGATGAGGAGCGCCAAAATCACCTCATGCAAGTAATCCGCTATGCCGAAGCAAAGAAGCAAGCGGGTGGATCAGCGGCCAACTCGGTGGTGGCAGTAAGCCAGTTTGGAGGGAAATCCTTCTACTGCTTCCGCGTAGCCAATGACGAATTGGGTCACTTCTACTTACAGGATTTGATTGATTCTGGAGTGGATATTGCCTTAACTTCTGCGCAACTCCAGACTGGGGTGACGGGCAAGTGCCTGGTGATGGTGACCGAAGATTCGGAGCGGACAATGAATACCTTTTTGGGCATCACGCAGAATTTCTCTAGCCAGGATGTGCATGATGCAGCCATCCAAGACTCTTCCTATTTGTTTATCGAGGGATACTTGGTAACCTCTCCCAACGGCAAAGAAGCTATGCTTTATGCCAAGAAAGTGGCCGAATCGGCAGGTACTAAGGTGGCATTAACCTTCTCAGATCCCGCCATGGTCAAGTATTTCAAGTCCAATTTTGACGATGTGATCGGACCCAACGTTGATCTTCTTTTCGCAAACGAAGAAGAAGCCATGCTGTACACCGGCAAATCTACCTTGGCAGAAGCGCGTGAGGAAATGAAAAAGGCAGCCAAGCACTTTGTCATCACGATGGGAAAAAATGGAGCCATGATTTTTGATGGAAATATCTTTATCGATATCGAACCTCATCCCACCACAGCCATAGACAGCAACGGTGCCGGAGATATGTTTGCTGGTGCATTCCTTTATGGGATTACCAATGGCCATTCCTATGCCGAGAGCGGTAAGTTAGCCTCTATGGCCAGTTCACGCATCGTAAGCCAGTTTGGTCCTAGATTAAAGTGGCATGAGGCGAAAGAGATTTTGGAGCGATTGAAGCCCTAAAGATGGATGGGTAATCCCGATTGAGTTGTTCGAATTCGCACATTGGATTGTCCGTTTTACAACAGGTCCTTAGGAAGATTATCCAGTTTGGGGGCTAATTGCAGGATTTTCTTTTGGCACCATCTTGGTTTTTGTAGAAAAAAATAGGATCCTATTCTTCTAAAATGCAACCCTGTAGCGCTTTCTGAAAAAAGGACCTATGTTTGTCTAAACCAATTCAAAATCAACTTCGTACTTAATTCAATAAATTATCAATTAACCTTTTTTTACCATGAAAAAAATTCTTCTGTTGAGTCTCCTCCTTGGATGGATAATCCTTCCTCTGGCTGCTCAGACTAAAATCGAATTCAAGGAATTTACCTTGGACAACGGACTGCATGTGATTATGCACCAGGACAATACCACGCCTATCGTGGTGACTTCGGTGTTATACCATGTGGGTTCCAAGAATGAAAACCCCGAGCGTACGGGATTTGCGCACTTTTTTGAGCACTTGATGTTCGAAGGCTCCGAAAATATTGACCGTGGTCAATACAAGAACATTATCCAAAGCCGTGGAGGGACGCTCAATGCCTACACGTCAAACGACATCACCTACTACTACGAGTTGCTCCCTTCCAATGAGTTGGATTTGGCCTTGTACATGGAAAGTGAGCGCATGCTGCACTCCAAAGTAGATTTGACGGGTGTGGAAACGCAAAGAGAAGTGGTGAAGGAAGAGCGTAGAGAGACTTACGAAAACCAGCCTTACGGTACCATCCTTTTTGAGACACTCAAGAGAGCGTACACTACGCACCCGTATCAGTGGGCTCCGATTGGTTCTATGGACCACTTGAATGCCGCTACGATAGAAGAGTTTCAGCAGTTTTATAAGGACTTCTACGTGCCAAATAACGCCACGCTGACGATCGCTGGTGATCTAGACTACGCTACCACCGAAGCATTGGTACGCAAGTACTTCTCCGAAATACCTAAGGGTACCAAGCCCGTGTACCGTCCAAATATCACGGAGCCTAAAAAATTGACCGAGACTCGTGACATCATCTACGACAACATTCAGATCCCCGCTGTCATCCAGGCCTACAACTTGCCAGCAAGAAATCACCCAGACAGCTACGCCTTGTCCATGCTTTCCACCTACTTGACAGGTGGCAAATCTTCCTTGATGACCAAGGAGCTAGTGGATAAGCAGCAAAAAGCCTTAGTGGTAGCAGCTATTCCTCTTGAGTTTGAAGATGGAGGCGTCTTCTTGATGTATGGCATTGCCAACATGGGCGTAGATCCAAAAGATCTAGAGACCGAAGTAGACAAATTGATCAAGCAGGTTCAGGATCAAGGCATCAGCGACGAGGAGTTTACCAAGTTGAAAAACATCATGGAAAACAACATTGTAAGCGGCAACTCTACTGTAGCAGGTATTGCCGAGAACTTGGCAGAAGCGAAGGTGATTTTTGGCAATACCAACTATGTCAACCAGGTGATGGATGCGTATTCCAAAGTAACCAAAGAAGACATTCAGCGGGTAGCCAAAGAATACATGGACCTGACAGGCCGCGTAGTATTGTACTATTTGCCAAAATCAGCTAAGCCAGTATCTGAATAATTCGTTGACTAAACGTATCGAAAAGACATGAAAAAATTTGCAATAGGAATATTTGTTATGCTACTGGCCACGGGAATCACCTTTGCCCAGGTAGATCGGAGTAAGTTGCCGGCTTCAGGACCAGCTCCTGAAATCAAGATTGGGGAGGCAGAAACCTTCACGCTCGCCAATGGATTGAAAGTATTTGTTGTAAAAAACAATAAACTCCCCCGCGTTTCTTTCACGCTGGTATTGGATAGTGATCCAATTTTGGAAGGAGATAAGGCTGGACTTTCTGGCTTTGTGGGAGAAATGATGATGGGAGGCACAAAAAACCGAACCAAAGATCAATTGGATCAAGAGATTGATTTTATTGGGGCTAGCCTAGGGGTTTCTGCCACTTCTGTATCTGCTTCTTCCTTGAAAAAACACCAAGGAAAAGTATTGGAATTGATGGCCGACGTGCTATTCAATCCCATTTTCCCAGAAGCAGAATTGGAGAAATTAAAAAAGCAGTCACTTACCGGATTGGCCACTACTAAAGACGATCCACAAGCGATTTCTTCCCGACTTTCTCGCGCGGTGCTTTTTGGAAAAAATCACCCGTATGGGGAGTCTCAAACGGAACAAACTACCAAAAACATCACCTTGGATGATGTTAAGGCGTATTACCAAACCTATTTCAAACCAAACATTGCCTATTTGGCAATCGTGGGGGATATGGATAAGGCAGAGGCAGAAAAAATCGTAAATCAGTATTTTGGAGCTTGGCAAAGGGCTGAAGTCCCCACCTTTACCTATCCTATGCCAGTGCGTGCTGCCAAGCAGGCCGTAGCCCTTGTAGATCGCAGCTCTTCTGTGCAATCCGTTATTGATGTAACTCAACCAGTGCAGATGAAAGTTGGCGATCCAGATTACATTTCCAGTAGATTATTGAACCAGATTTTGGGTGGAGGTTCTGCTTCGCGCTTGTTTATGAACCTTCGTGAAGACAAAGGCTTTACCTATGGGGCCTATTCTTCCATTGATGCCGATAAATTGGTGGGTACGATCTCAGCTTCTGCATCAGTACGTAGCGAAGTAACCGACTCGGCGGTGTATGAGTTTGTCTATGAAATCAAAAATCTAGTGGAAAATGGGGTAACCCAAGAGGAATTAGACAAAGCCAAGGCAGTGTTTGCTGGTAGCTTTGGTCGTTCCCTGGAGGAGCCTGGCACGGTGGCCAACTTTGCGTTGAATACTGCTAGATACAACCTTCCAAAAGATTACTTTGCAACCTATCTACAGAAGTTGAATTCCTATACCGTGGCAGACATCAATGCTACTGCTAAGCGATTGATTGAGCCAGATAAGTTTATCATCACCACTGTAGGAAATGGAGCTATGATCAAGGAGAAATTGGCTCAGTTTGGCGAAGTGATTGAATACGACAATATGGGTGAGCCAGCCAAACAGCTGGTAGCTGATGCGGCCATGACTGCTGAAAAGGTGCTCGAAAACTACTTAAATGCGATAGGTGGTGTTGATAAAGTAGTGGCTATCAAAACCACAAAAATAAGTATGGATGCGAATGTGATGGGTACGCCTTTGACTATTGCATTTGTATATGATTCTGGAAACGGCCGTTATGGACAGAAGTTGTCCATCGCAGGCAATGTCATGCAAAAGAGCACTCTTGCCGACGGAAAAGGATCTATGTCTATTCAGGGCAATGTGATTGAAATGAATGACGCGCAGCTCGCTGAGGCGCAGTTGAATTCTTACCTTTTCCCAGAGGCAGTTTACAAAGCCAATGGCTACACTGTTTCGCTTGATGGATTGAAGGATGTGGACGGTAAGCCAGCCTACAAGGTGATTATCACAGCTGCTTCAGGCGCCAAGCTGATCAACTACTATGCACAGGATTCAGGGCTAAAGATCAAGTATGAAAATCCTGCTTCGGGAGATACCTTCTATTCAGATTACCAAGCCAAAGAAGGAGTGTTGATGCCGATGGCTTGGACCATCAAGTCCCCACAGATTCCAGTGCCCCTCGAAGCGAAGGTAACTTCTCTGGAGCTTAACGTACCTGTGACGGACGCGGACATCAATTAAAATCAAAAAGGAGGGAAGCAATACCCTCTTTTTTAGTAAAGCAGGAGAAAAAAAGGGGATTGATGTGTCAGTAATCCCCTTTTTTAATGCAGCCAGTTTTCCCGAAGTGCTGTAATTGATCCTTCCTTCAAGATCAAAAGCGGGTAAAAGTTCCCCTCCTCCTTGGCGAAGGATAGGTTTAGCTTTCTCCCTTGTCGGGCTACCTCAACTTCCCAGTGCAGAGAATCTGCCTTGAGATCTAGCCTGAGTAGGCGATCGTTTGCCATCAAGTACATGTAGGCAATACTTTCAGGATGGATTTTTTGGATTACCTGCTGCGCATTCACTTGAATGCCAAGGATGTTGAAAACAGTGTTTTCCGTTTCATTCGTCCCAATTAAAATGCCTAGTTCTCGGAGGCAGTCTTCGAGCACTGGAAACAGATCCGCTCTACCGCGGACGAATGCATCGAAGAACTCCCTTATTTTTTCGGGCTGCGCAAATCGATCTGCAATTCGTTTTTCAAAATCTTGAAGTTCGTATCCTTTAAATGGAAGGCCAAAATTTTCCCACATGTCTTTCATAACTTGTGCTAAGGAACTACCCTCTTGAAGGAGCAGTACATCTAGGCAAAGACAAAGTAATGCCCCACGGGAATAGATGTTGACCTTCCGGTCGGGGATCCCTGCTACATATCCGTCCAACCAGAGGTCAATCGAAGATTCTTCAATGGATGTATTTTTCCAGCCGTGGTGGGCTGCTTCTCGTTGGAAAATTTTCTCCAAATGCCGAAGGTAGGTGGGTAAATTGTATAACCCTGATTTCAGTACATACAGATCTCCGAAATAAGTAGTTACTCCTTCTAGAATTAACCCAGCTTGGGAGTAGGTTTCCTTCGAAAAGTCGTAGGGAAGGAATTCTTTTGGACGAATTCGGCATACGTTCCAGGCATGGTAGAGTTCGTGGCAACTAATACCCAAGAGTTCTTCTTGGGCTTCTTCCTCGGCCAAGGAGCTAGCCGGGCCAAAGGTGATGACGGTACCACGCCGATGCTCTACCCCATGGTAGTGTGGGTAGGGAAGGAGCTGAAAGATAAACTGGTATTCAGGTTCGGGAAAGCTTCCGAAATCGGCAATCATTCGAGTGGTAAACGCCTGAAGTTGATTGATAAAGGAAGTGCTATCAAAATGGATTTCCCCATGAAACCAGGCATGGAATTGGCTGGACCCAACCCTGTAAGTTTCACGGTGTAGATTTTTTGCAGCCAAGAGGCTTGCGTCTGCTAGGATCTGGTAATTTTCGGCAATCCAAGTGGAGGGTTCCTGCTGCTTGAGGGTTAGCACTCGTTGTGGATAGTTATCCAAGTTGAGTTGAACGGTAATCGCTTCCGTAGTTCTACCGAGGAGTTCAAAGCAGCAGTTGACCAAGTTGACATAAACTTGCTGATCGTCCACCCATGCACTTCCAGCATCCATTTTCCCAGCCCAATAGCTGTAAGTTATCAGCACGTTGGTGTTTTCTGGGGCGGTGATTTCCCAACAATCTTTGCTTGTTTTTGTAAATGGGAGGGATTCCCCTTTTGGATTTGATGCGGTAAATCCGCGTAAATTTTGGGAGTAATTGGCGATTTGATACCTTCCTGCTCTCCAAGCAGGGAGTTGAAGCTGAATCTTTTCCTGGGCTTGGCAAGGAAAGTAGAGTTCAATTTGGAGGAATTGAGAGGCAGGATTCGGGCAGGAGATTTTGTATTGGATCATTTTTCTTGGCAGGACTAAAACAAATGTAGGGCCTCGATTTGTATTTAAGAAAATGGTACTTATCTTTGCAATCCTTTTTAGGGGCATTTTTCAAGAAGAGAGTCAAGAAAGCAATTAGATTAAAGTTATTCGATCATGAAAAGAACATTTCAGCCTTCCCGCAGAAAGAGAAAAAATAAGCACGGATTCAGAGAAAGAATGTCAACTGCAAATGGTAGAAGGGTATTGAGGGCTAGAAGAGCAAAAGGCAGAAGCAAATTATCTGTGTCTGACGAAAAGACATTGAAGAAGTAATTCTTTGGGTTGTTTTTCGTATTTTTCCATACGAAAGCTTTCTTGCAATGAAGTATTCACTTCCGAAATCAGAGCGGCTTCACGCCGAAAAAAGTATAAAGGAACTTTTCGAAAAAGGTTCCTCTTTTTTTTTATACCCATTCAAGATTATGTTTTGGGTTGGTGAGGGATTGGAAGGCACTCCCAATCAAGTCCTTTTTTCTGTTTCAAAAAAGAAAATCAAAAAAGCTACGGAAAGGAATTACATCAAAAGGAGACTGAAAGAAGCCTACAGGTTAAATAAATCACTTCTTCCTCCGGCTGGACTTCTAATTGGTTTTGTATTTGTGGGAGAAGTTAAACTGAGTTTTGGCGAGATTGAACCAAAAATAAAGTCGGGGCTTCAAAAATTACCAAATGAATTGTCGAAAAATTTAGGAAAACATGACTCAAAAAATTAAACGCCCGGTAGTACTTTGGCTTTCTGCCCTTCTTGTATTGGGAGGGATAGTAGCTTTCCAAATAAAAAATGACCGCCTCTTTGCCATTGCCAAGAGCATTGACATATTTTCCGCCCTAATTCGAGAGTTGGACACCTACTATGTAGATCAAATTGATCCCGAGCAGTTGTTGACCGTAGGAATTCAGGCCATGTTGAAAGAGTTGGACCCCTACACCGAATACATTCCTGAGGAGGAATCGGATGATTTCCGAATGCTCACGACAGGGGAATACGCGGGTGTGGGCGCTTTGATTGGCAATCGTGGAGAGGGAAATATGGTATTGATGCCTTACACAGGTTTCCCCGCTCAAAATGCAGGATTAAAAATTGGTGATTTACTCTTGCGAGTTGACAGCATATCGGTCCTCAAGAAATCCACATCCGAGGTATCCGAATTATTGAAAGGACCAGCGAATACGGGTTTAAAAGTAACTGTGAAAAGAGGGCAAGACACCTTAGAATTTTCGTTGAATCGTAAAAAAATCACCTTGAAGAATGTTCCTTTTTATGGGAAGTTGGATCAAAAGACAGGGTATATCAAACTTGCGGATTTTACCAGCAGTGCATCATCAGAAGTCAGAAATGCCTTGGTTAGTTTGAAGGCTCAAGGAGTAAGTCAAGTGGTATTGGATTTGAGAGATAATCCTGGGGGATTGATTAACGAGGCAGTAGAAGTTGTCAACTTATTTATTCCAAAGGGCAAGGAGGTGGTGAAAACCATCGGGAAATTGCAACAGGTCAACTACACCTATAAAACGACCAAGACGCCTGTAGATAAAGAGATTGCATTGGTAGTCTTAATCAATGAGCGCAGTGCTTCTGCAGCGGAAATTGTTGCTGGCGCCTTGCAGGATTACGATCGGGCAGTATTGCTGGGGCAGAAGTCCTTTGGCAAAGGCTTGGTGCAAACGATGCTGCCTTTAAGTTTCAATGCCCAAATAAAGGTCACTACAGCCAAGTACTACATTCCAAGTGGGCGTTGTATCCAAGCCATTGACTATGCTAAATCGCGGGAGGATGGTTCTGCTGGAACTGTTCCAGACTCTTTAAGAAAGGCCTTCAAGACGGCTAATGGGAGGATTGTCTTGGATGGAGCAGGGATAGAGCCTGACCAAAAAGTAACTGAAAAAGGGTATGCGCCGATTTCGTACACCTTGGTGGTGGGCAATCATGTATTTGATTTTGCGACCTTGTATTTTTACAAGCACCCGACGCTAGCCAGTCCAAGTGCCTTCCAAGTGAGCGAGGAAGTGTATATTGACTTCAAAAAGTTTTTGGAGGGCAAGGAATACGATTACACGACTTATACCGAGAAGTCTGTCCAGGATATGGAAAAATATTTGGTAAAGGAGCCGTATTTTGATGCCGTTAAGGAGCAGTTGGAACAAATTAAGGCAAAGGTCAACCACAGTAAGGAGAATGACTTGGGGACCTTTAAAAAAGAAATCAAGAAGATACTTAGTGAAGAAATTGTATCTAGGTATTATTTTCAGGAGGGGATGATTGAAGCAAGTCTTCAAGAAGATCCTGTGATTGAATTGGCTAAGGAATACTTCACTATGCCCACTCGGATGGCCAAAGTATTGTCTGGATCAAGTAAGTAGGTAAGTTGGGATGGCTCGCATTGTATCCATAGAAACCTCTGCATCCATTTGTTCGGTAGCGATACATGAACGGGGGGAGTTGCTTGCTTTGGCTGAAATTAAGGAGCTTGGAGCCCATGCAGAAAAGTTATTGGACTTGGTAGATGCGGTGTTGAAACAGGCGGATTTGCGTTTGGTTGACTTGGCTGCAATAGCCGTTTCCCAGGGGCCGGGTTCTTACACGGGACTGCGGATAGGGGTTTCCACTGCCAAAGGAATTGCCTATGCCTTAGATATTCCTTTGATTGGGATTAATACTTTACAAGCCATGGCGGCCAGCCATAGAGTAGAGCAGGGGGAGTTTGTGGTAGCGGTTTTGGATGCTCGTAGAAATGAAGTATATACGCAAACCTTTGGAGCTTCGCTTCAGGAGATCAGTCCAATTGAGGCGGTGGTTTTGGAGGAAGGAGTCTTCGATTCAATTTTGGATCAGGGAAAGGTTTATTTTGTTGGGGATGGAGTAGAGAAAGTCAAAGAGGAAATCAAGAGTGTAAATGCCTTGTTTTTGGAAGATTGGGAGCAATCCCTTTCTGCAAAAAACATGGGGGTATTGGCATTTGAAAAATATGCTCGCCAAGAATGGGAGGACCTTGCCTATTTCGTTCCCAATTATTTAAAGGAGTTTAAGGCATTGCAATCCACTAAGAATCCATTACTAAAGCTATGAGTGAGTTAATCAATCGAGTTGCCGCAAGTTCGATCGTATCCTTAAATATGGAGGAGTTTTATCCGCAGGAGGAGCGAATGGTATTTGATCTAGCGGATTATTTAGAGCAGGGCTTGGTGCTTCGTGAAAAGGAGTTTCGTGCTGCACTGAAAGCCATGGAATGGAATCAGTTTGAAGGCAAGTGGGTGGCAGTAACTTGTAGTGCAGATGCGATAGTCCCCACTTGGGCTTTTATGCTCGTTTGCACCTATTTGGAAGGAAAGGCACGAGGATATTGTATAGGGGATCTAGTAGTTTTAGAGCTCGTCATTGTAGAGGAGACCTTATCGAAGCTTCCATTAGAATCTTTTAGAGACCGATCTGTGATAATCAAAGGATGTAGTAAGGTAGCGATTCCTCTTTTTGCGTATGGTCGTTTGGTGGCGATGTTGCAGCGGGAGGCCAAAAGTCTACTATTTGGTGAACCTTGTAGTACAGTGCCTTTATACAAAAAAGCAAAGACCTGATTTTTAGTAGGTAAATTCTAGTTGCGAAGAGGGTTGTAATTTTTGTTGGTTAAATTCTTGCGTAATCCGTTTGGCTACTCTATGTTTGCACTCCCATTAAGGGATATTTTCTTAGCATTGGGAAGTTATAAGAGCAGATTTCGCAATTTTTACCTAATTTTTTCAAAACTAGGGTTTGTTAAGAAAAATCTAAATCCGATCTTTGCGCTCGCATTTGGGACTAGGGTCTCGCTATTTTCCAAAAATGTTGGAAAAAAAGTTCTTTGAAGTGATGTAAGGCAAAAAAGATTAACCTGAGTAAGAGGTAGTTTACTGGTATAATTTATTGGTAGACTGACTTAGAAAAATAGACAACATACAATGGAGAGTTTGATCCTGGCTCAGGATGAACGCTAGCGGCAGGCCTAATACATGCAAGTTGAGCGGCAAGTTGAGTAGTAATACTTAACCTAGAGCGGCGCACGGGTGCGTAACGCGTATGCAACCTACCTTTTACTGGGGGATAGCCCGGAGAAATCTGGATTAATACCCCATAGTATCTAGATACCGCCTGGTATTTAGATTAAAGATTTATCGGTAAGAGATGGGCATGCGTCTGATTAGCTAGTTGGGGGGGTAACGGCTCACCAAGGCGACGATCAGTAGGGGTTCTGAGAGGAAGGTCCCCCACACTGGCACTGAGATACGGGCCAGACTCCTACGGGAGGCAGCAGTAGGGAATATTGGGCAATGGTCGCAAGACTGACCCAGCCATGCCGCGTGCAGGAAGACGGCCCTCTGGGTTGTAAACTGCTTTTATCTGGGAAGAAAAAGTCCATGCGTGGAAAATTGCCGGTACCAGATGAATAAGCACCGGCTAACTCCGTGCCAGCAGCCGCGGTAATACGGAGGGTGCAAGCGTTGTCCGGATTTATTGGGTTTAAAGGGTGCGTAGGCGGCTGAATAAGTCAGCGGTGAAAGACTTCGGCTTAACCGGAGCAGTGCCGTTGATACTGTTTAGCTTGAGTGTTGGAGGGGTACATGGAATTGATGGTGTAGCGGTGAAATGCATAGATACCATCAGGAACACCGATAGCGAAGGCATTGTACTGGCCAACAACTGACGCTGAGGCACGAAAGTGTGGGGATCGAACAGGATTAGATACCCTGGTAGTCCACACCGTAAACGATGATTACTCGCTGTTATGGTGTATACTGTAGCGGCCAAGCGAAAGCGTTAAGTAATCCACCTGGGGAGTACGCCGGCAACGGTGAAACTCAAAGGAATTGACGGGGGTCCGCACAAGCGGTGGAGCATGTGGTTTAATTCGATGATACGCGAGGAACCTTACCTGGGCTAGAATGTGAAGGAATGA
>JAQCJI010000014.1 GCA_027593175.1 Bacteroidota bacterium
AGAAGGGAGTTACGGCTGCTTCAAAGTCATCAATGTAGGAGGCTGCATCTCCATTTACCAAATTGGAAGTTCCTGGGATCAAGTGGGCAAATTCTGCATTAAACTGCACCAAAGAAGTTTCCTTCGTGTCGGTGAAGGGCAGTGCATCGGCTAATTTGGTAAGAAAACGCGATTCACTATTGTAGTTGACATCTAGTCCCCAAAGGCTATTTCGGAGTGTTTCGTTGCCCGTGGCGATGCGAGAGACATTCGGGCGCTCGTTTAGGAATAGGAAAGTACCTCCTAGGGTTAATTTTTTATTGGCTATATAATCCAATCGGGTCCCGAGTAAGCTCCTGGTTTGAAAGGAAACTAGATCTGCTTTTTCAAAGCTTACATTGATTTGTTTCCCAGATTGCAGGATTGCATCGTTGATAATGACAAGGCGTCCAATATTGTAGTCAATGGTGAAATCTACCCCTTCGGTTAGTGGAATATTTCCTGCTTGGACAATCACTGACCCTGGTGAGATATTCAAACCAGGAAGTTGGATCTCACTTGCTGAGCCTGCTGTAAGCCTTCCTTTGATAAAGAATTTATTGAGTCGAGTAACTAGCTCAGCATCCGCTTGTGTGGTCCGGTAGAGCGTATCGTAGACATATTTTTCTTGAAGGAGGCGTTCATCAGAGTTAAATTTTCTTGCAAGATTTGATCCAAAAGGCTCAAGTATCGGAAAGATGAGAAGACCTCGGTCCGAAAGCATGGTAATCCCTTCCACAAAATCAAAGTTTCCATCCGGGGCAGGGTCATTTTGTGGGTTTAGGTTGTCCAATCCGGTAAGGCGAATCAAAGGGATATCCCGAACCTTAGTACCTTCGAGAAGAGAGGGGTTGTCTAATCCGGTTCGGTCATCCCGGTAGATAACTTGCAATTGAAATCCATCCCTTACTACTTGGCTGGCATTGAGGCTGTAGATATTTTTCATCATCAAATTCCAAGTAGGTACCTGGGTATTGATGCGTGCAGGACGGAGAAGCTTCAAGAAAATCAATTCATCTTCTCTTCGGGACTGGTAGTCTTCGGTCAGTTCCCCCACTTTAAATACTTGTCCATTGTAGTTGTACTCGTAGGAAACAGCAATTACCTCGTCATTCTGCAATCTTCGAAAGAGGGAAATGAAACCCAGCTGTCCGTTAAAAAAGTATTCGGTTTGGTCTAGTTTTCGTGCACCATTGATTTGTTCAAAGTCCACTCCCTTTTTTATTCCGAGGGCTCCTTCTAAGGCGCGAGCGCCAGAATCGAAGAGCCTATAAGCTGGATTGCCATTGATGCTTGCATAAAGTCGGTTGGCAGCATTACTTGCTGGGTTATTGGAAATACCAGATCCTATTGCAGGATTTCCTGGGTTGAGGAGTACTTTTCCTTCTCCAAGATCCATAAATGCCGCAAAATTCCTGAGGGTTTCGGTATTCGTGGCTCGGTTCATTACATACACTTCTATGCGGGTTATTTTGACTCCAGAGGTCACTTGGGGTAGCCCTTTCAACCAGCGTTCGTAATTTTCTCTAAAGAAGTGACCTAGAAAGAAGTGGCGGTTTTCATCGTATTTAGAACCTTGGATATCGAATGCTCGGCCCTGTCCATTCGCATCAATCACTAAATTATCTCTTCTTCCTCGTTGTGTGGAGGCTACTGCAGTGACGTTGAGCTTCCCAAATTTCATTTCTGTTTTGACTCCAAAGAGATTTTGGGCTCCTTGGATGAGTCGATTTTGGATGGGTAAACTCACATTTCCGAGTTCGATGGACTGGATAATATCTTCATCAAATCCATCATACTCTAGCTTGAGTTGATTTTGAAAATCAAAGGAGTTGTTGGAGTCAAAATTCGCCCCAATCTTTAGTTTTTGTCCCAGGTTTCCATTGACAGCCATTTGGATTTGTTGTTGGAAATTGAAATTTCCATTTTTCTGCTGGCGTATTGGAATAGTGGGGTTATCAATTCTTCGGAATATGGCACCGAAATCTAAGTTGACATAGCCAGTTGGGATGATATTAATCGAATCGCCACCAAAGATGCGGTCAAATGTAGGGCTAACGGTGATAGGAGGAATAAGCCTTCTACCAGCTACGGCGCTCTCTCCGTCGATTCCTCGAGAGCGAATTTTCCAGTAATCCTGCCTGACTTGGAATTCTTGTAGTTGTGAGAATTTATCAAACTCGTATTCCTGTTGATTTCCTAATCGAGTGCTATCCAATTGATCTACAACTTGATATTTGAGTGTAGAGTCCATCAAGACCTGAATTTCTCGGTTTACGGGAGAAGAAGGAAAAAAAGGAGAATTTTGACCTAAAAATGGATTTTGGTAGGGGTAGAGGGGGGTGGTTCTCTTAGTTTGCCACAGCAAAAAAGAGGGAGCTAATCTTCGTTTGTTTAAAGAATCAATCCTTGACTTGGAACTAGGAGCCTGTTGGGCTTGAAGTGTACTGATGGAAATGAAGGTAAGGAGCAAAACCAGGAGAATGGCTATTTTTCCAATGGGCTTTTTTAAAAAAAAAAATGAGTCCCGAACCTTCAATTCAGTGGGCTTTAAGAAGTTTTTAACGATGCCTTGATGAGCTCTTCTAGGGAAATAGTTCCACCACTCTTTTGGAGTACCAGGGCAATATTTTTTTCTGCCACGGCTTTTGGAAAACCTAAAGTGACCAAAGCTTGTAACGCTTCTTCTCTGACTTTATTGCCTCCATTAAGGAATCCTAATGGAGTGGTAGCTTCTCCGCTTCCTGATTTACCAACTTTGTCTTTCAGTTCCAAGATGATTCTTTGGGCAGTTTTGGTTCCAATTCCTTTGACCGCTTGGATAGTAGCTACATCTCCCGAAAGGATAGCCTGTTCGATTTCAGTACTCGTTAAGGAAGAGAGTATCATGAGTCCTGTGCTCGGGCCAACTCCATTGATGGAGGTTAGTAAAAGAAAGAGTCTCTTTTCTTGTTCTTCATTGAATCCGTATAGGGTATGGGCATCTTCTTTGATATGCAGGTAGGTGAGGAGTCGCAGTTGCTCCTGATCCTTGATGGCCGTGTAGGTTTGTAGGGAAATTTTTACATGGTAGCCAATTCCTCCAACATCGATAAGCACATAGGTAGGGTCTTTGTGGATTAACTTTCCATTGAGGTAATCTATCATAAGTTTTCTTTGCTGGATTGGGCATCCACTACTGCGATGGCTACCATATTTACGATTTCGCGGACGGAGCTTCCAAGCTGCAAAATATGGACTGGTTTATTCATTCCCAGCAGAATTGGACCGATGGCCTCTGCGTTTCCAAGTTCAGCCAAAAGTTTGTAGGCGATGTTTGAAGAAGCCAAATCGGGAAAAATGAGCGTATTGACTTCCTTTCCTTTTTGTGATAGAGCGGAAAACGGATAGATTTCCTTTTGAATTTCTTGGTTCAGGGCCACATTTGCCTGCATCTCCCCTTCGATGATCAAGTCTGGATATTTTTCTTTAGCCAGGGCCGTAGCTTTTGCCATTTTTGAGGGGATATCTCCCTGGGCAGATCCAAAATTGGAATAGGAGAGCAGCGCGATTCTTGGCACCATGTTAAAAAACTTCACTGCTGTAGCGGTGAGGCCAATGATGTCCACGAGTTCCTCCGCTGTAGGATTAAGATTAACGGTGGCATCTGCAAAGAAATAAGGGCCTCGTGACGTGTTCATGATGTACATGCCTGCTACTCGATTTACTCCTTTTTTGACTCCTATAGTTTGTAGGGAAGGAAGGATAGTTTTTGGGTAATCGCGTGTAAGCCCTGAAATAAAGGCGTCTGCTTCCCCAGTTTCTACCATTAAGGCTCCGAAATAATTTCGTTCCTTCACCAATCTTTTCGCATCAGTTTGGGTCATACCCTTGCGTTGTCTCTTTTTAGCAAGGATTTTTCCAAATTTCTCATTTAGCTTAAGCTCTTCAAAGGGATTAATAATGCTAACACCTTCAAGGTCTAAGGAGTTTTCTTCAATCAACTCCAAGATTCGTTCACGGTTACCCAAAAGTATAGGTACTGCAATTTTTTCATCTCGAATGATCTGGGCTGCCTTTAAGATTTTTAGGTTGTCGGCCTCTCCAAAAACCACTCGTTTCGGATCTTTTTTAGCTCTTCCAATAACGATAGACATTAAGCGCTCGTCAATGCCAATCCGTTTCTGGAGCTCTACTTCATAAGCGTCCCAGTCGGTAATGATTTTTTTTGCTACTCCGGATTCAATCGCTGCTTTGGCTACTGCTGGAGCAATGGCTGTGATGAGACGTGGGTCTACTGGCTTTGGAATTAAATAAAACCTTCCATAGCTGAGGTTGCTCTCTCCATAGGCTTTGGTGACTATATCTGGAACAGGTTCTTTGGCAAGTTTGGCGATGGCTTTCGCAGCGGCAAGCTTCATTTCTTCGTTGATTGCTGTGGCTCGCACATCCAATGCGCCTCTAAAGATGTAAGGGAATCCCAACACATTGTTGACTTGGTTGGGGTGGTCTGAGCGCCCTGTAGCCATGAGTATATCTTCTCTTGCAGCAAGGGCTGTTTCGTAGGCAATTTCAGGATCTGGATTAGCTAGCGCAAACACAATAGGATTAGGCGCCATGGATTGGATGAGGTCTTGGGAAATGATATCGCCTGAAGAAAGGCCAAGAAATACATCTGCACCAGGCATTGCTTCGGCGATGGTTTTGAAATTTTGGGAGGTAGCAAACTCAAGATGCTCTCGAGACAATCCTGGCCTATCGGTTCGGATGACCCCTTCCTTATTGCATACCACAATGTGCTCTTTTTTGACGCCCAAGGTCAAATAAAATCGAAGGCAGGATATGGCAGCCGCTCCTGCACCACTAACGACGATTCGGATATCCTGAATATTTTTTTCAACAAGCTCAAGGGCATTAAGTAATGCTGCTCCAGTGATGATGGCTGTCCCGTGCTGATCATCGTGCATAACAGGGATTTTCATCTCCCTTTTAAGAGTTTGCTCAATCTCAAAGCATTCGGGAGCTTTTATATCCTCTAGATTGATGCCCCCAAAGGTCGGTTCTAGCGACTTGATAATTTGAATTAGCTTTTTAGGATCTTTCTCATCTATTTCCAAATCAAAGACATCAATACCAGCAAATTTCTTAAAAAGGACTCCTTTCCCTTCCATAACGGGCTTTGCGGCCTCGGGTCCGATGTCTCCCAATCCGAGCACTGCTGTGCCGTTTGAAATGACCGCTACCAGATTGCCTTTGGATGTGTATTTGTACACATTTTCTACATCAGCAGCAATCTCTTTGCAAGGCTCAGCTACTCCTGGGGAATAGGCTAGTGCAAGGTCCAATTGACTAGAGACTGGCTTAGTAGGGATCACTTGGATTTTTCCAGGAGAACCTTGGCTATGGTAGTTTAATGCGTCCTCTTTTCTGATTTTAATCGACATAAATGTGTTGGATATACCGGGTTTACTTTCCTTGATTTTCTGGCCAACTCACGTTGGTGTGAAGGAGAATGGTTTGGATTTCTCGTAGGGCATTTCGGTGAAGTTCATTGGGATAATAAACAAAACCTTCCATGTAGTACAGTTTCCCTTTTTTCTGATCGATCATGAGGTAACCGAGGTAGGAGCCTCCCATGCTCATGTTGTTTGTTTTCCAAGTGCCTCGAATTTCAACTGTAAAATTATCATTAATC
This sequence comes from Bacteroidota bacterium, assembly GCA_027593175.1. Lineage (GTDB taxonomy): Bacteria > Bacteroidota > Bacteroidia > Cytophagales > Cyclobacteriaceae > Algoriphagus. Next base: position 5,693 of record JAQCJI010000014.1, read on the forward strand.
ACAAGGTTTCGAAAAGCAGCTGGGATTTGTTTTTCACTTTTCATAAAGGAGGTGGGGTCCTCTGGATCGCCAAAAATATGGGTCTTTGCGAGGGAATCGCGCAAGGCAAGAATATTTTCAGGGAAGGTTTGTTCCTCCTTGGTGTAGTCTGTTACAAAATAATAGACACTGATATCGGGGCGGTTCTCTGTGGGGGAAGGCTGTCGAAGCCATAAAAACCCTGATTCAGACTTTGCGATTTGGTAAGATACAGGAGGCATGATTTCTATACCTAGATTTTTGCGTCCATCACTTTGCGCAGTTGCATTTTTTCGAGCCAATAATGGCTTGGCTAACCGGGTTCTTTCCCGTACTTCGAACAAATTCTGTAGTTTATCTTTATGCTTTCGTAAGTTGGAGATTAGTTCTTCCTCGTTGTTTCCGAAAAGATATAGCACTTCTTGCCCCAGAGCAAACTCATCTTCCATCCGAAGGGAATAAATGTTTGGATCTGCTGCTGCCTTGGCTTTGGATTCGGGAGTAAATTGGGCATTGATTACTTGGCTGCCTCCTTTTTTATCGTCAAAAGTGGTAACGTATACGAGGTTGGTATACATTTTTAGCATTCGTGTCATGGCCCTTGGATCGACCCGATGGATTTTAAAGATGGATTCGGAACGAAGCATTCCGGGTAAGTCCTCTTCAAAAATTGCACGAAGTTCTTCTCCAACAGGCCCTGCCCATTTGATAGAATCGATAGCTAGGACGATTTCCCCGATAGAACCTCTTGCTTTTGGCTTTGTACCGTTTGAACCGTCCTCTTGTTCACAGGAGAATAGAAACAAGCAAAAAAAGGATAATAAACTCAATCGAATCGCTTTCATTTAAAAGTCTTTTTAGAAGGTAAAGAAAAAAGAAAAGGTTTTCCTTTTTAAATCTTTCGTCCGGTTTTAAAAGGTTTAACTTACAATTAATCGTTGTCCAGGCTTGATGATAGTTGAATTCAAGTTATTTAAACGCTTGATTTGGTCAATACTCAGCGAATATTTTTGTGATATATTCCACAAGGAATCTCCTCGCTTGACTGTATAGGTTTTTGGATCGGTTGAATTAGAAGTGTTTTGGACCAATGCCCGAGAGGTTGTCTCCGTTGTGGCCGCTTGTCCTTTTGCAAAAATGTAGAGCACTTGTCCGGTTTGAATTACTGTGGATTTGAGTTTGTTCCATTCTTTTAATTTTTCTAGACTTATACCATGCCGAGAGGCAATTTTCCCCAAAGTATCACCACTTCTTACTTTGTAAATAATTCGAGTGGAAGTTGGTCCACTTGTATTTTGTGCAGTAGAAATGGTCTTTTGGTCAAGAATAATTGGGGAACTTTTCCCGATAGAATCTCCAAGCCAAGCTAAATTTTCTTTGATAAAAAATGCTTTTGTTTTAGGAACTCGAATAGACATAGACCGATTTGATTCAGGAACATATCCTTTATTGATGGAAGGATTCAATTTTTCAAGGTCGTTTAAGCAAATATCTGAAAGGCTGGCTAAGCGCTCGAGGTGAAGTGCTCGATCAAAATTCACATACTCATATTCCAAAGGGTAGCTAGGCTCTTCCAATCGAAGATTGTGTTCTTCCAAGTGGTTGAGAATGTAGAGCATGGCCTGAAATTGAGGAACATAGTTTCGGGTTTCTTTTGGGAGAAAGTTATAAATTCCCCAAAAAGTATTTTTTCCACCTGATTTACGAATTGCTTTTTGCACATTCCCTGGACCACAATTGTAAGCGGCAAGTGCAACTTCCCAGTCTCCAAACATTTTATACAATACTTTGAGGTATTTTGCTGCTGCTTCTGTGGATTTTTCTGGATCCATTCGGTCATCGATATCTGGGTTGACTTGCATGCCATACTCCCGCCCAGTGGCAGGCATAAATTGCCACAAACCCATTGCGCCCACACGCGACTTGATTTTTGGATCTAAGCCTGATTCAATAATGGATAGGTGTTGAATTTCTACTGGCATGCCCTGTCCCTTCATGGTTTCTTCATACATCGGAAAATACTGCTCTTTCCGTGCCAATACCATTTTAATGTAATCCCGGTTTCGAACGGTGAAGTATTGGATAAAAGAAAATACACGGTCATTCAATTCAAAGTCCATGTCTAGCTCCATCTTTTGGATACGCTCCTCTACTTCTTCAAAAGTGAAATCAGGAATAAACTCATAATGATAGCTGGGCAGTATAACATCCAATTGGCTTGAATTCGCCAGTCTGCTTTCTTGAGAAAAAGCCTTAGGATTTAAAGAAAGTAAACATGCGACGCTAGCCACAAATACTCTGAAAATAATGTTCTTCATCACATTTCTTAATTTAAAGTCAAGGCACTTAAATAGTGGCCAAAGGCATATAAATCCGCTTCTTTAAAGGAATTTGCAATCACCTGAAGCCCAATAGGCATCCCTGAATCATCTTTTCCATTAGGAATGGATAGGGCTGGGACACCCGATACGGAGGCCTGTACCGTAAATAAATCTTCCAAATACATCGAGATAGGATCATCCCCATGTTCCCCAAATTTAAATGCTGTCGTTGGGGTCGTTGGGAGCATAAGATAGTCAAAATCTGTCAATAATTCTTCAGTAATTTCCTTAATTACCCGGCGAACCTTCTGAGCCTTAGTGAAATAGGCATCGTGGTAGCTGGCAGAAAGGACGAATGTTCCAAGCATGATCCTTCGTTTGACCTCCTCACCAAATCCTTCACTTCGGCTGTCTTTGTAAAGTTGCTCTAGATTTTGAGCCTGAGGAGTTCGATAGCCATATTTCACCCCATCAAAACGAGCTAAATTTGCACTCGCCTCTGCTGTAGTCAGGATATAGTAGGTAGGAAGTACATATTTTAACAGAGGGAAGTCAACTTCTTGAACTTCATGTCCCTTGTTTTTTAGCCTTTCGATTACCTCCAAGGTGTTGCGCTTGATTTCCGGTTGCAAAGCCGTAGCGTGCAAGACCTCTTTCAAAACAGCAATTTTTACAGGTCCTTTTGGAAAATCAAGATTGCTGTAGGTTTCCACCACTTTTTTAGAAGAGGTACTGTCTTTCTTGTCATAGCCAGCCATGACCTCAAGAATTATCGCATTGTCTTTTACAGTTGTTGAAAAAACTCCAATAGTGTCAAAGGAGGAAGCATAAGCGATAAGTCCCCAGCGAGAAACGCGTGAATAGGTGGGTTTCATGCCAATCACTCCTGTGAATGCTGCTGGCTGACGAACCGATCCCCCAGTATCCGATCCTAAAGATACGGTACATAAGTTGGCTTGAACTGCCACAGCCGATCCCCCTGAAGATCCTCCAGGAACACGGGTAGGATCTATTTCTTGATGCACTTTGCCATAGGCAGATTGCTCGTTGGAGCTACCCATTCCAAATTCATCGCAATTGAGTCGCCCAATGATAATGGCGTCTTCATTCAAGAGTCGTTGAACTGCTGTGGCTGTGTATTGGGAAACATAACCTTTAAGGATATTGGATCCAGCGGTACAGGAATGACCTTCGTAATTGAGCACATCCTTGATGCCAATGACCATGCCGGCAAGCTTTCCAGCAGTACCCTGAGCAATTTTCTGGTCAACTTGGGCTGCTTGCTCAAGAGCGGATTGGGCATAAACTTCGACGAAGGCGTTGAGGTGCGCCTTCGTATGAATATTTTGTAAGTAATACTTTACAATCGATCGACAATCGCTTTCGCCTTTCTTTAAGGCGAACTGGATTTCGTCGAAGGAACGATACTTTTCCAAAAGAATGGGACTGAATTACTTTTTCTTATCCTTCATACCTTCTTCAAGGTCGTTTTGGATATCCTTGGTGGCATCTTTGAATTCACGAATTCCACGTCCTAATCCACGCGCAAGTTCAGGGATTCTTTTTGCACCAAACAAAAGAAGGATCACAAGAATTATGAGGATTAATGAACCTCCACCAATATTTTGAAGAAAACCTAAAGTAGTCATAATGTTGTGCATTTAAAGTTACAATTACAAAGATACAAGTATAGATCGCTTACCCAAGTAGATCAAGTCTAGTTGCATATCTTTTTTATGAATGTAAGAATATTTAACCTATTTGGTGCTAATCCAGGTTGTAGGGTCCATAATTTGCAGTCCTTTCCAAGTTTGGAAATGAACTACAGCCTCTCCCTCTGAATTTGTTGCTACTTGTCCGATGACGGTCTTTGCTTTAATGGTTTGGCCAGTAGTCACGGATATGGACTTCAGTCGGCTATACATCGTGAAGTACTCTCCATGCTTGATAATCAAGGTGTTGCCATAACCTGGAATACTGGTGATTTTGGTGACTACCCCGTCAAATACTGCCCGAACATTGGAGTTGGGCTGCGTACGGATATCTATGCCATCATTTTCAAGCATTATACCCTTTAAGGAAGGGTGGGGGAAAGTTCCATATCCTTGGGAGATAATTCCTGTTTCGACAGGCCATGGGAGCTTTCCTTTATTTCCTGCAAAAGAGCTGGAAAGTGCAGCTGCCTCTGGAGTCATCGGCATACTGGTCCCTGCTTTTTTGGTGCTTCTGCTATTTTCTTTTTTAGAAGCAGATTCCGCAGCACGAATTTCTGCTTCAATGGCAGCTTTAATCATTCGATTCAGCTGCTCCTGTTGTTTTTTAGTAGCAGTGATCTGCTTTTGAATATCTCGTTCCTTTTTAGATAATGTATTGACTAAGCCTTGCTTTTCCTTGCGTATCACCTCAAGCTTTTCTTTCTCGGTCTTTTCCTCCACCAACACTTTTTCTTTATCCACCTTTCTTTCATTCAGCTGAATACGTTGGTTAGCTAGCTTAGCCGTTAATTTTTCAATTTGTTCAGCTTGCTTTTTTCTGCTTTCTGTGTACTGCCGAAGGTATTTCAATCGCATGTAGAGCTGATTGAAATTGGTTGAACTAAATACAAAAGCAACAATCGAAAGTCCTCTATTGAGTTTGGAGGAATTGTAAATCATCCGAGAATACTCTGCCTTTAGTTCAATCAGTTGCTGCTCTAGGCTCGCAATTTCGTTCCCAATTTCAAGTATGTCATTGGAAAGAAAATTGACCTCTCTGTCCAAGGTATTGACTAATCGATTTTGACTTTGAAACTGGCTAGTGATCGCATTAAGCTGGCCAATGGATGTTTTTTTGGTGGCAGTAGTTTGTTTTAGAATTGCATCAAATTCTTTTAGCCGGATCTGTATTTCAATTTTGTCTTTCTCCAATTGCTCCCTAGACTTTTTGGTTTGGGCATGCATAGTAGAGCTGATTAGCAATACGCAGGAGAAGAAAAATAGACAGGCCAATCTTTTCATAACTACTAAAATCGGAAGGGGAAGGTTAAGGGACTTGCCTGAGGGTCTAAGGTAGTCCAGTTGAGGTAAATCCTAAAATTTTGAGGGCCTAAAGGATCCTCTAAAGCCACTTTTACCAATGTCTCTGTAGGGAAGACTTGAGATTGGATGTTTTGAAACTTAGGAAAACTTGCCAGTATTGAACCTTGACCTGCAATAGATGAACTCGATAATTCTGTGACTTTTCCATGACGGGTATCGATTTTACTAAAATAGCGAACCTTATCGCGGATCTGAGTTAACTCAAATTTTTTTCCAACCCGTACTAGCCGATCTTCAAAACCGGCCGGGTAAGGAATGTCGGCCCAAAGGAGATTTTGAAAAAGGCCTAGCGATAATTTGACTCCAAACCGTTTCTCAAATTCTGGATAAGTCATGTTGACATCTCCCTTACCCAATCGATCCTGAATTTGAATTTTTTCCTGGCTGAGTAAACCCCGAATGGCTTCAACGCCAAGGCCGGGAGATAGTGAAAACCAAATTAAGCTATCTTTCTTTGTTCGCAATTGTAGGGTTCCACGGGTGATTTTACCAGAATGTTCCTCTAGCACTAGTTTTGCCTTGGCTTGTAAGTACCCAAATTGAGTTGCGCTAGGCGTAAAGGATTCCATGACCTGGTTTCCTTCGAAAAGGGCGGTTTTTTTGGCACAGCCCCAACTCAATACGAGCAGCAGGACCGCTGCAACGATTCGGTAGTTAGTCATGAATTTGTTGATCTTTAATTTTCTGCGCTAGGGAATCGGAACCTTCGGGACTTTCTTTTGCCTTTTTCCACCATCCAACAGCTTCTTCTGCCTTGCCTAAGCGAAACAAAACATCTCCAAAATGCTCCATCAAAACCCCGCTTGGCTCTTTTTCGATTTTTATTGCTTCTTCTAGGTACAAAGCCGCTTCCGAATACCGTTTTAACTGGTATAAAACCCAAGCCAAGGTATCCAAGTAGGTAGCATTTTTAGGATTTTTTCTCACCACACGCTGAGCCATATCTAAGGCCTTTTCCAATTCTTGCTTGCCTAAAGCCAGAAAATAGGCATAATTATTTAACACCTGCTCGTCAGTTGGATTGAGTGCCAAAGCCTTGTCAAAATTTATAAATGCGGCAGCTTGATCGCCAAGTTGATACAGGCTATTTCCTAAAGTACTGTAAGCTACCTGTGCCAGTTGTGGATTTTTTTCCGTGTTTAGCGTTAAGGCTGTTTCCAAGGCCTGAATTGCCGAGGAATCTTTCTTCTGTGCCGAAAGTATTACGCCCTCATAGAACCAAAATTCAGCACTTTCTGGGTACTCTTCTAGGGCAACACTAGTGTACCGAGCAACTTCCTCGTAGTTGCCACCCTCGTCAAAAGAGTTGACAATCACCTCCTCCAACAATTTTTCGTTTTTGGGTTGAATAGCTATGGACTTCTTGTACATCGCAAGCGCTTCTTCCAACTTATTTTCTGCTTTTCTTCGATTTCCAATCGCTTCAAATATAGCGGCATCTTCGGGATACACCTCTTTTAATAGGAGCTCCAACTTGTCGAGCAGCTTTTCTCGTTCCTCTGTTTTCATCTCCTGCAGAAGACCTTGAAATGCAGCAGCTTTGGAGGAAGGAGCTAAGTCTGGACTAGCGATTGCCTCCAAAAGAAAGGAATTGGCTTCTGAGATTTGCCCCTTATGTTGGTAAAGCGTGTGGGCAGCCAGCTGAAGTTCTGGTTGGTTCGGATATTTCGTGATTTCCGTGTTGACCAACTGGATTGCTTGGTCCAACTTGGCATTATTATATAAAATTTCCACCAGCAAAAGCACATAATTAGGGTTGCCGGGGAAGGAAATAATTAATTTTTCCCCCTCTTCTATAGCTTTCCCTAGCTGATCTTTTCTTAGGTAAATGCGTTGCTTTTGGGCCGTGAAAGCTTCTCGTACTCCATAGAAGTCTTCAGCACGATCCAAAGCCACTAAGGCCTTATCAAATTCATTGGCATTTAAGTAGATGGATGCCAATTCCAAGTTGTACTGTTGGTTTTTGGTGGATGCAGTGGTCAATTTTTCCAATAGAGCCGCCGCTTGCAAGGGCTGTTTTAAATTGGAATAGAGTTCCGCGACCATCAACACATAAAATAAATTATCGGGATCCCCAGCTGCCGCTTTCAGTGCATAAGGAAGCGCTTTCTCAGCTTGACTATTCTTAAGAAGTACCTCTGCTAGTTTGTAAGAAATGGCTGGCTCCTCAGGAGAAAATTCGCTTGCTTTCTCTAAATATCGGTAAGCCTTTTCTAAATCTCCCAGTACCAATGCCTTTTCTCCTTCAATAAAAAAACGGCTTGTATTTGCTGCTAATTCCTGTGCTTTGAGCTCTTTTTTGGATAAAGAATGCTGTGGGAATCCGGCTATCGGACCCCGAAAAAAAAGGCAAAGAAGAAGAAAAATGGGAGTGGCTCTCACTGAAGAATAGGATTTCAAATCGATTCTGCAAACATAGTGCCTTTTCATCAATTTGGCTGAAGAAAAGGAGGGTGCCCGCCGGGGAAACTTAGGATTTTTTCGCAATAAGCGACTTAATAAACTTATGTTCAACAAGAAGTACTACCCCTAGAAAAATAAGTACACCTGAATTTTTGATCAAAAAATCCAAGCTGATTACCCCAGTTTGAATATAAAATCCTCCATAGCTTAAGGCAAAGGCAAGTATCAAATATCCTAGGCCGCTATTTGTTTGATAGGGGACAGGGTAATATTTTTGTCCATAAAAATAACAGATGATTGCCATGACCAAGTAGCAAGCTACGGTGCTCAGGGCTGCCCCCATAAATCCCCAAATCGGCACCAAAAAGGAAATACCCACCACACTGACTATAGCGCCCAAGAAGGTAATCCAGAAGCTGTAATTCGTTTTATCGGTCAGTTTAAACCAGATCGAGAGATTGAAATAAATTCCCAATAATAGGTAGCCTAGCAGCAGCAGGGGGACAATGGAAAATCCCATTTCATACACCTCCCCTTTTAAGAAAATTGGTCCGATCCATTGCAGATTGACTGAAATTAGGATCATGAGTAGGGAGCAGAATAAGATGAAGGCATGCATTACCTGCGCATACAACTTTGGGGAATCTTTTTCTTTTGATTTGCTGAAAAAGAAGGGTTCTGCAGCATACTTAAAGGCTTGAATAACCAAGTTCATCAGGATAGCTAACTTGAAATTAGCACCAAAAATACCTGCTGCCTCGCGGCTACTTAATCCGGGATAAAAGTTTATTGGCAGCACGTACTCAAACAATAGCCGTGATATCAGTTCGTTCGTAACGCCTGCTAAACCCATAAACAGCAGGGGTAACGAATAGGTCCACATGGGCTGGAGAATTTCTTTTTCCAGGCGGAAGGAAAAAAATCCTGCTTTCCACCACACAAAGGGAATAATTAAGCCATTGGCAAGTAAGTTGGACAGTAAAATGTATTCCACTCTCCATCCAGATTGGTAGCCCAAGATTCCTTCGGAAAGTATTCCGTTATCAATCCATCCAGGGATCCAAATCAGGAAAAGCAGGTTGAATGCTACATTCAGTAGAATATTGATCAATTTGGCTCCAGCAAAGGTTTTAGCTTTATTTTCAAGCCTGAGTTTGGCAAATGGAATTGCCAAAACTGAATCGAAGACAAGTAATATGGCAGTCCACTGAAACAAGTAAGCTTGGCCAGGATAGTCCATCCATTCCGCCAAAAGTGGTCCAGCAAGGTAAATTCCCGTTCCCAAAACTAGGCTGGACAAGACCAATAAAGATTGGGTGTTGTGGTATACTTCGATGGAAACGGGGGGTATACTCGGGTGGGGTCCCGATTTTTTCCAGTTGAAAACCTAAAAAAGGCGGTTTCCATCCCGTAAGTGAAGAAAATATTTAAAAATCCAATCAATGCGTAAATGCCTGTAAATGCGCCGAGATCCGCCTTACTCAGGTACCCGGTATAAACAATGATCAGTAAAAAATTGATGGAGCGGCCTAAAATGCTGCTTAGGCCATAGATGGCGGTTTGTCCTGCGAGTTTTTTTAGTGTGCCCATGGGTTGCTGGATCACTTACTCTCCACGGAAGACAGGCTTTCTTTTCTCCAAAAATGCAGAGGTTCCTTCCTTGTAGTCTCCAGATTTGACGCAGCGCGCAAAAGAGTTGGCTTCAGTTTGGTAGCCATTTTCCTCCAGAAAGACTGCATTTACGCAATCCACTACCATGCCTATAGCGAGGGGTGCTTTAGCCATGATTTTTTGGATAATTTCTTCTGCGCCAGCAATTGCTTCTTCTTTGGTAGGGAATACATGATTCACTAGTCCCAACCTTTTTGCTTCTTCAGCACCAATCATGTCCCCTGTCATCATCAATTCATTTGCTTTGCCTCTCCCTACGAGTAGCGTAAGGCGCTGGGTACCGCCATAACCTGGGATGATGCCAAGATTCACTTCGGGTTGGCCAAACTTAGCATTTGCCGTTGCAATACGCATGTGGCAAGCCATGGCCAATTCACAACCCCCTCCAAGTGTGTAGCCGTTGGTCACCGCAATAACAGGCTTGTGACAGTTTTCAATCATCGCGAATATTTCTTGTCCACTTTCCGCAAATTTCCGTGCATTGAACTCATTCAGGGAGGCGATTTCATTGATGTCTGCACCAGCGACAAAGGCCTTCTCACCAGCCCCTGTTAGAATCACTGCCTTGATGGATTTGTTGTCCATAACTTGGTCAAAAACTGTTCTCAATTCCTCTAAGGTATCGAGGTTCATGGCATTTAATTTATCTTCTCTATTGATGGTTAAGAAGAGGATACCTTGACGTTCTTCGATAAGAATGTTGACAAATTCAGACATTGTCTTGCAGTATAATTCAAACAAATATACCTCCCCCTCCAAGAATGCCAAATTCATGCTTGGATAAAAACCAAATAAGGACCAGAATAGACTATTTTTTATTCAGATCTTAAAAGGAATTTTTTAAGTTTGATTTGCCTTTTCCATCATTTTGACTCGCTTTTTCGGTACCAAATGAAAATGCTAAGTCCTAATTCTCCCATAAATTCCAAAAGAAAAATCACCGTAGCCTATGGCGATGGAATCGGCCCAGATATCATGAAAGCCACTTTGGTAATTTTAGATGCTGTAGGAGCTCAATTGGAATACGAACTGATCGAAATTGGGGAGCAGTCTACCTCAAAGGCATCAGTTCTGGAATGAAGCCCAAGGCGATTGATTCACTTCGTGCCACTAATTTTTTCTTGAAATCACCCATTAACACACCTCAGGGAGGAGGATTAAAACTGAGTCTCATCACCAAAAGAAGGTTTAGGGATTCTAAATGGGATAAGGAGAATAAAATTGAACATGAAGAAGACAGTGGAAGGAAACTTTCCCCTTTTTCTTTTTTGTACATTTACTCCCTAATTAGTGGCAATTCAAGTAATAACCATGCAAAAACGAGTTTTAATCCTCACCTACTATTGGCCTCCGAGTGGAGGCTCTGGGGTTCAACGCTGGTTGAAGTTTGCCAAATACCTACCCGAAGCAGGTTGGGAGCCTGTTATTTTCACACCTGAGAATCCTGATTTTGACTTGAAGGATGAAAGCCTTTTGCAGGAAGTTGCTCCCAACTTGGAGGTCATCCGCTTCCCGATCTGGGAGCCGTACCAATTGTTTTCCAAGTTAAAAAAGAGTTCAGGCAGGCATCCAACCCGCCTGTTGGAGAATCCTAAAAAGGGTGTTCTAGAAAAAATAGCGATCTGGCTGCGTGCCAACCTACTGGTTCCCGATCCACGAGTTTTCTGGGTGAAGCCCTCCACTCAGTTTCTGAACGAGCTACTCAAAGAAGGCCAATTTCAAGCGATCATCACTACAGGGCCTCCCCACAGCTTGCATTTAATTGGGCAGAAACTCAAACAAAAATACGAAATACCATGGCTTGCCGACTTTAGAGACCCCTGGTCCCAATGGGAGTTTTTGGACACCCTTCCCATGTTGCCATTTATCCGAAAACGGCATGAAATGTTAGAACAGCAAGTCTTGAAACAAGCTGATGTGGTCGTGACCATTTCCCCAACCTTTCAGCGAGATTTGGAAAAGTTGGCCGGAAGAAAAGTGGATCTAATCACCAATGGCTATGATCCTGCCGATATTCACACTGATTTCGTTCCTCGAGCCAAGGTGACAAAAAGACTGGAACTCGTTTACACCGGCATTATCGACTCCATGCGTAACCCACTTCCTTTGATGCAAGCGCTTAAAGCAGAATTTGAGTTTGGAGGGGAGGTGGTTTCTTGGACTTTTGTAGGTAAGGTAAGTGAGCAGATACAGCAGCAGGTTCAGGCTGACCCCTGGCTACAAACACACATTCACTTTGCAGGGTATGTGCCCCACCACCAAGTGTTTGATTTTTATGCAAAGACGGATGCTTTGGTCCTGATTCTGACGGATACTAAAAATGCTAAAGGGAATATTCCAGGCAAACTTTTCGAATACCTCGCTACGGGTCTTCCCGTTTTGGCTTTGGGCGATCCCCAAGGAGATAGTTCGGAAATACTCAGTCAAGCGGGCGCTGGGGCGGTATTGGGGCATGGAGATCTGAAAGGGATGCAAAGAAAACTTCGGGATCTTTATGAGGCGGAGGGTACTCAGCATACGCTCAAATCTTTGGAGGCCTTTTCTAGAAAAACCGGAAGCAGACAAGTAGTCGAGCTTTTGGATAAGATGCAATCCTAACTTTTGTGCCTTAGTTTCTAAGAATCCCTTTTTGGGTACCATTTTTCTGTATCCCCACTTTTTCACTAGTAGCCAAAGAAAATAAGGTTTGAAGTTTTTGAAAACCTGCTTTCATTAACAGTCTTCTGTAGATGATTATACGCCGCTAACCAAGTTCGTTTTAATCTACTGGCAGAAACGCAGATAATCACTTAATTTTTTTCTACTTTTCGGAATGTCAAGCCCTTCTTCACTTCTGTTTGTTGCTGCTACACTTTGTTTGGCCGTGTTTTTTGCAAGTTGGCTTACCCGATTTTCATGGGGCAAGTCGGTAGGCACCCCCATTTTTGTGATTTTGATTTGCACAGTGCTAGCCAACACTGGTTTGATTCCAAGTGCGATGGATGGCCATCCCATCTATGATGGAGTTTTCCAATACATTGCTCCCTTGGGAATATTTATTGCCTTGCTGGAGGTAGATCTCAAAAGCTTGAAAAAAACGGGGCTCCCGCTATTACTTTTATTTTTTTTGGGATCACTAGCTACAGTAATTGGTGTGCTTGTGGCCTGGGTACTGGTACAGCCAGGAGAAGCGATCGGTCCCTTGGCTCCTGCTGTAGCTGGCATGTTCACAGGAACCTACATTGGTGGGTCGGTCAATTTCAATGCAATAGCCCTCCATTACAAAGTAAATGAGGTAGGTACCTTATTTGCAGCCACTACTGTGGTAGACAATTTGATAGGTACACCCTGGATCATAGTTTCATTAATATTGCCTAAATACCTTCAAAAACGATTTCCTAGAAAAAAGTTGGATTCAGCATCGGATGTTACGGAAATTCCAAATCAGGAAACGATTGCCTTGGGTCCATTGGCTGCATTATTTGCCTTGAGTTTGCTTGGGATGGCACTCAGTAAAGCTTTGGTAAACTGGTTTCCTCAGGTGCCTGAAATCCTTTTTCTAACTTCTTTGGCCTTGGTGCTTGCTCAATTTCCAGCGGTACAGCAGCTTCGCGGAAAGCATACCTTAGGCTATTTTTTCATCCTTTTATTTTTGGCAGTAGTCGGTACTCTTTGCGATTTGGGAGCTTTAGTAGAAGTAGGCGACCTCGCCTTTACCTTGATTTTGTTTGTGACTGTTTTGATTTTGGTTCATGGGCTGATGATATTTGGAATAGGAGCCTTGTTCAAAATGGATTGGGATGTGATAGCAGTTGCTTCTCAGGCCAATGTGGGAGGAAATACCACTGCATTAGCCGCAGCAGAAAGCCTTCAACGACCTGATTTATTAATACCAGGAGTGCTAGTTGGAAGCCTTGGAAATGCCCTAGGAACCTATGTAGGATTTGCCGTTGCAAGCGCCTTGTTTTAAATTAGAAATACCCAAACAAGTAAACTAACTGTTCACCAAACTTTATTTTCTATGGAATCCAGTGTCTTGAACGAAATTTTTTTACCTTTTTCGCTAGCCGTGATCATGTTTGGCATGGGGCTTAGTTTGCGTATAGAAGACTTCAAGCGAATCTTGATCTATCCCAAAGCAGTTGGGATTGGGCTTCTCAATCAATTGGTACTCCTGCCCATCATCGCTTTTGGGATTGCAAAGGCATTTTCTCTTCCCTCTGAACTTGCAGTAGGGCTCATGATTTTAGCAGTGTGCCCAGGTGGAGCTACCTCCAATTTGATCACCCACCTGGCCAAGGGGGATTCTGCCTTGTCCATAACACTTACGGCCTTTTCTTCTTTGATTACGGTGTTTACGATTCCTTTCTTGGTCAACTTTTCCATCGCTCAGTTTATCCCTGGGGGCGAAGCAAAGCAGTTGGAAGTAGTGGATACCGTAGTGTCCGTCCTATTCATTACGCTTATTCCTGTAGCATTAGGAATGATTTTGCTGGCTAAAGCACCTGCTAGAGCCCAAAAATGGGATCAGCCTTTTCGAAAAATTTCTGCTGTGTTTTTCGTGGTTATTGTCCTCGCTTCTATTTTCAAGGAAAAAGAAAATCTAGTGGAGTACTTTATTGAAGTAGGACCCGCTTCCTTGGCTCTGAATCTAAGTACACTAGCAGTAAGCTTTGGAATGGCCAAATGGGCTGGACTATCCTTCCGTCAGGGATTGACGATTGCCATCGAATCGGGCATTCAAAACGGCACACTTGGCATTACCATTGCGGCCACCCTTTTAGTGAACTCTGTGATGTCCATTCCATCCGCTATTTACAGTTTACTCATGTTTGGAATAGCCGCATTGGTTATTCTTTGGGGAAATAAGGTAGCATCTGCTAGTAAAGCATCCACCTGATAGGCGCGAATGAAAAGGATTTCGATTCTCGTATTGGGTCTGATTTTGCTTGGTTTCCAAGGAAATCTCCTTGCTCAAAGCTATTTTGACGAGCGGAGCAAACGAATCCTATACCCGGAATATGAGGAAAAGATCCTAAACGGCCCCTATTTTGGTGTTCCAGGAAAGCAATCTGGAGAGATGAGACTAGTGAATCGGATGCCTGTAGGCCTTACAGATGCGCGACTATTTTATGAGAAGGTGGGTAAACAAGCTGCCTTTCAGGCAGGACAGCCCTTGGTGGTGATTTTTTATCCTGGCAAAGACGAATGCAATTCTGCTCGTTCCACTTCAGATCCTAAGACACTCAAAAGCGATCACCTCGCAGTGCTCCGTTATGTTAAAAAACACGGTGCTGCTGCTCCTGTATACCTTTACCAGCAGCCACATGGCTTAGAAAAATACGAGGGCATACATGGATGGATTCCTGACCCTGAGGGAGTCTTTGCGCAGCAATTCTTTTCGTTTCCTTATCCCTGCAAAAGTTTCGTAGTGATCAGCCCTAAGGGAAATTACAGGGCTATTCTGGGAGAATTCCCTATTTCACAGATCGATGTTGCATTTAAAAAATTGTGAAATGTCCCTTTCAACATCTGTGGTAAGTTTGAGAAAGGCAGAGTTTAGCGATCTTTCTGATTTGCTAGAAATCGCCCAAATTTCTTTTGTTCAGGCTTTTACGGAAGGCAATACACCAGAGAATGTACAGGCCTATCTTTCCGAAGCCTTCACTCCAATTCAATTAGAAAAAGAATGGAGGGATCCTGGGTCTACCTTTCTGCTCGCCAGTAGTGGGGGGAAGTTGGTCGGCTACACCAAGGTAAACTTGGCTGCTGCCCAAAGTGATATTCAAGATCCAGAGAGTCTCAAGGTAGCCAGATTGTATACTTTGGAGGAAGTTTGGGGAAAGGGTGTAGGGCAATTTCTTTTGGATGCAGCCATTGAATTTGCAAAAGAAAAAGGCAAGACCTACGTCTGGCTAGGAGTCTGGGAGCACAATGCCCGGGCCATCCGTTTTTACGAGAAAAATGGATTTAAAGCATTCGGAACTCATCCCTTCCCATTTGGGGACGAAATCCAACTCGATTGGTTGATGCGGTTAGACTGCTAAGTAATGGTAGGGGTTTCTTCTAATTGCAGCAATTCTCAGCCCATCTTCATTTTTTTAAATTACTTTAGGGAGTCTAGTTTAGCCCTCCAACAAATGAATCGGTTTTTTCTAATTTCTTGTATAGTCCTGATCCCTTGGTTCGTCGCAAGCGCCCAAGACAAGGAGCCCATTGTCATCTTGATTTCCTTGGATGGCTTCTGTCACGATTATGTGGAGCGTTTTCAGCCGGAAAACTTAAGTCGATTTATTGCGGAGGGATCGGCTGCCAAGGGCTTGATTCCTTCATTTCCTACCAAAACCTTTCCCAACCACTACACCATCGCCACAGGGATGCTTCCCGACCACCACGGCTTGGTGGATAATGCCTTTTACGAACCAGCAAAGGATCAGGTGTATACCATGGGCAATCGGGAGATTGTCCAAGATGGGTATTGGTATGGAGGTACACCGATTTGGGTGCTAGCGGAGCAACATGGCATGAAGGCGGCGAGCTACTTTTTTGTAGGTACGGAGGCACCAATTCAAGGGGTCCGACCTAGTTACTACTACGATTACGATGGGGAAGTGCCCAACCTCACACGGATAGCCAAGGTGTTTGACTGGCTAAGGCTTCCCGAGGCTGAAAGACCGCGCTTGATTACGCTCTATTTTTCGGATATGGACGATACGGGCCACCGCTATGGGCCCAAAAATGACTTGGAGTTGAAAAAAACGCTGGATCGGCTTGATCATGAACTCGGAGCCTTGTTTGAAGGACTAAAAAGCTTCGACCTCCCCATCCATGTGGTGCTAGTATCAGACCATGGAATGATGGAAGTAAAGCAGGAAAACTTGATTCTGCTTGAGGACTTGATGGAGGGAATTAAAGGACGTGTAGTCAACAATGGGGCTTTGGCCCACCTACATTTGGAAAACCCAAAGGAGAAGGACAAGGTGATTCAATTGTTACTGGCTCGAAATCCAAACCTGAGCATCGATGACCTGAGCACTACCGAAAACTACAGCGACTTGAATGCCTTTCCCCAGCGGAAAGGAGACCTCTTGATTCTACCCAAGGAAGGGTATTATTTGACGGATGTACGGGGAAAGGTACGCTACCAAAACAATGCTTCCCGTTTCCAAACCCAAGTGTTTGGAGAGCATGGATTTACCCCACGGTACGAGGACATGCGAGGTATTTTTTATGCAAAAGGACCACAAATCAAGGTTGGAATGGAGATTGAACCCTTCCAAAATATTCACATCTTTCCCCTACTTTGCCGAATCTTAAATCTTCCTCTTCCTGCTAACCTGGATGGGAAGGCGGCTGTATTGGAACCTATCTTGAAGTAAATTTCCTTTTATTTTTTGGTTTGTGGGGATTGTTTCGAGGTGTGGGCCCCTCCTTCTGATTTTAAGGCTCCTCTTTATTTTTTGCAGATTTTACTAAAAATTGATTTCTGCGTCCCCTTTTTTGGCCAAACTACTGACCCCCCTTTTTTGTAGGCAATAATTAAGGGTATTTCCCAAAACTAAATTCCTCCTCAAGCCGGCTCTTTTCAAATTACCATGCATTTACGGGTATCTTTTGATCACTTACCAAGCAGGAGATGGAGCGACAAAAGGGTGATTTTTTAATCTACTTTTTCAGCTAGTTTTTAAGAGGAACGGGCAAGTCTTCTTAAGGTTGATTTTTTTAACTGATTTTTT
Organism: Bacteroidota bacterium; assembly: GCA_027593175.1. Classification (GTDB taxonomy): domain Bacteria; phylum Bacteroidota; class Bacteroidia; order Cytophagales; family Cyclobacteriaceae; genus Algoriphagus. The sequence continues at coordinate 22,898 of JAQCJI010000014.1, forward strand.
AATCTGCTCCTTCTCCTGGCTTGCGTGTTGTTGTTGACTACGGGAACATTTGGTCTTAGTTTTTGAGCCCAGAGACGCCAGCATGTAACCCCCTACCCCTCCGCATTCCAATAGGCCATCCGATCCATACGCTGCACCTCCAGGGAGTAGAAGCCAAACTCTTCCACCACCTTGCCCTCGATGCAGTAAATCGCCCGACTTTTGAAAGGGTAGTGCTTGACCGTAGAAGGGAAGTGAACTGTATCGATCCAGTTTCCATCCCGATCGATAAAGGTGCCAAAATTCATGAACTCCCCCTTGATCGTTCGGGTGTACTTCACCGTCACTAGGTAGCCAATTACCTGTACGATTTTTCCTAGCTGCTGCGGCAGTTCCTTCGCCAGGGTTCCCTGCAATCCTTGCTCTTCAAGCAGGTGAAAGGGGGAATCGAGTGGAAATTCCAACACATCGATCTGATCGAGGATATCCTGACGTACATCAATCTCCTCCAAAACCGGTACTTGAGTTGGGAAATTTTCCCAAGAGCTCCCTTCCCCTGGATGTGTAAACAGCCCCTGCATCGGTTGCACCGCCACCTGCTTGTGGTGAAGAAAGTGGGCCTCCCAGAGGAGCTGCTGCTTGGGTTTGCCTGTAAACCGAAAGGCATGGATGCGAATCAGAATGAGGAGCTGCTCCAATCCACAGGCTACCCGTCGCACAAAATCCTCCAGCCCTAGAAAAGGGCCCTGAGCATACCGCTCCTGCAAGAGGCGCTCGATGGTTCTTTTTTCAAGGTGCTTCAGGTGGATCCAGCCCAAGTAAACGGTGGTTCTAGTGATTTTGGTCAGGTACTCGCTCTCGTTGAGATGAGGGCCTTCTACGGTGGCTCCCTGCATCCGCAACTCGTGTACGTAAAATTCGGTGGAGTAGAATCCTCCAAAATTATTGATCACCCCTACCATAAACTCCAAGGGGAAGTAGGCCTTCAAGTACAAACTCTGGTAGCTCTCTATAGCAAAGGAGGCGGAATGCCCCTTGGCGAAGGAGTAGCCTGCAAAGCTTTCGATCTGCATCCATACCGCAGTAGCCTCAGCATCCTGCCTCCCCAGTTGCTTGCAGTTTTCAAAATAGGTGGCCCTAACCCGTTCAAACTCGTCCTTTGAGCGGGATTTGCCACTCATCCCCCTCCGCAACACATCCGCTTCAGCAAGACTCAACCCCGCAAAATGATGCGCTACCTTGATCACATCCTCTTGATAGACCATGATGCCGTAGGTTTCGGGCATAATCTCCGCTAGCACCGGATGGGCCTGCTTCCTGCGCTCTGGGTCCCGATGCCGCAAGATATACTCCCGCATCATACCCGATCGAGCCACCCCAGGACGGATGATAGAGCTGGCAGCCACAAGCTCCAAATAGGTGTCAGCCTGCAGTTTGGCCAGTAGCATGCGCATAGCGGGGGACTCTACATAAAAGGCGCCGATGGTATGACCACTGCGGAGGAGCGCCTTGATTTTCGGGTCTTCCTTAAACTTTTTCACTTCTCGGATATTCACACAAATTCCCTGGTTCTGCTGAATCAGTTCCAAGCTGGATTTGATATGGCCTAGCCCCCGCTGGCTGAGGAGGTCAAACTTGTGTAAGCCAATGTCTTCGGCCACGTGCATGTCGATGTGGGCTACCGGAAACCCTTTGGGGGGCAGGTTGGTAGCCGTATAGTAGTGGATGGATTTGTGCGACAGCAGCAATCCACAGGCATGAATCGTCAGGTGCGACGGCATGTCATGTAGCAACTGGGCATAGCGGAGGATCAGCCTACCCAAACCATCGGGCCGATACCCTTCCTTGTCAGCCTGCTGGAGGAGCAGTTCAATCTCTGCTTTGGGCAAGCCAAAGACTTTGCCGAGTTCTCGGATGACGGAATTGTATTGGAAGGTGCTGTACGAGCCGAGCAGCGCTACATGGGCGTCTTGACCGATATTGTATTTAGTAAAGATGTAATCAAACACTTCATCGCGGTCGGTCCAGCTAAAGTCAATGTCGAAGTCGGGGGGATTTTCTCGGTAGAGGTTGATGAAGCGCTCAAAGTAGAGGTCCAGCTCCATGGGATCTACATCGGTGATCCCCAAGCAGTAGGCCACCACGGAGTTAGCCCCAGATCCTCGGCCCACATGGTAAAAATTTCGATGCTGCGCAAAGCGTATAATATCATAATTGATCAGGAAATAGGACACAAAACTCTTTTGTTGGATCAGCTCCAGCTCTTTCTCAATCCGCTGACTGACGGATGCGGACAACTTTGTGTAGCGCTGCTGGGCTCCTCGGAGGGTTTCTTGGCGGAGAAACTCAAAGTCCTCCCCTCCATTGCCGAGTAGGTCTCGCTTGTTTTTAACCACCTGAAAGTAGAAGGAAAACTGGCACTGTTCCAGAAGTTTCTGTGCATTGAGGAGCAGGTAGCTGTGGTTTTCGCAACGGGCAATTAGCTCCGCATAGCCGTAGAGCTGATCTGCAGGATCCGCCTGCTCCTGCACAGGAAGCTTGCTGAGTAGCGTATTTAGATCGATGCTTCGCAGGAGCCGATGCGCGTTAAACTCCAATTTGGAGGATAAGCTGACCGGCTGCAGGAGTACCAACTTCTCTCTTTTGCGGTACCAGGGAGAGGTATGTAGCTTGTTGAGCTGGTTGGGATGAATGCCTACAAACTCATGTTCAGCCAAGGGAAAGTACTCCGGGGGGAAAGGGTAGATCACAAAGCTTTTTGCAAAGTGAGGGGCCTTGTCTGTAAAAGGCCGCTGTTGGATCAGGTGCTCCGAGAGATGCTTGTTTAACTCGTACATGCCCTCCTGATTTCGTGCGAGCCCAATGTATTGCTGCGAAATACCATTCCTGAAATCAATCCCGATCACTGGATGAATGCCCGCTTTCTGTGCCGCACGGATAAAGGGAAATACTGCCGCACTGCTATTGATGTCTGTGAGGGCGAGCGCATCCAACTTTTTGCCTTTTGCCTCGGCAACGAGCTTGTCCACGGACAGGGTTCCGTATTTGAAACTGAAGTAGGTATGGCAATTGAGAAACATGGCACGGCAGTAGGATTTCTTCCAGAGAAGCTCCGCGAGATTGGATTGGGTAAAAATGCACGTAGGTCTAGGGGATACCCCCTGAGCACTGATTGGGTTCAGTTAGTTAAAATGTTAATATTTTAAACATTTTAATGTTTATAATATAAACAAAAAAAATAACAAAAAAACGGATGCGGTAAAAAAATGAAGAAGATTGTCGGAAAAGTGTGGGCCAGCGAATATGCGCCTTTCAGAATCCCAAACAAGGGTCTTTCCAGCGATTGGTAAGCGTGAGAGGATTGGAGAGGATTTAGGTTTTTGCCAGTAGGAGCTGAAACTCCAATGCATTGCAGGTTTGGAATTCATCGGCTTTGAGATCTTCAAAAATATCTTCATCAGCGACGATATCCGTTTTCTCAACTCGTCCATCAGGATGAACGATAAGTTCTATGCCTGTAAAATCCTCTGGATGGATCATCACCAACACTTGGTAGTCCTCAAAAACTCGTTTGAAGTATTGTGAAATTCCTTTTGCCACGGCTAAATCAAGGATTTGTTAAAAATAATTTAAAAAAATGCAAGGGAAGCATTGCTTATTCCAAAGCCTTTCTAAATTTGTAACAAGCTAATGAAAACAATCGCAAACAACTACTGGTGGTGGCATTCCAAATCTTTCCTTGGGAAAGCTCAGAAAGCCGTTGCCTAAAATTTGCGCAATACATACCTTAAAAGGCTTACTGGTTTCCCCGGTAAGTCTTTTTTTTATGCCTGTACTTGAATCAAAAATGAAATATACGTATCCCATCCACACCCATTACCGCAAGCGACTCGCAGATATAATCACGCCTGTGAGCATTTACCTACAGATTCGTGATCGCTTTGCGAATCCCATCTTGCTTGAATCTTCTGACTACCGTGGGCAGGACAATAGCTACTCCTATATTTGCTTCAATCCGGTAGCTTCTTTTTCATTTGCTGCTGGTAAAGTGCTAGAGAAACTTCCCGATGGAAAGGAGAAATCCTACGAAGTGAGTGCTGAACAGCCGCTGATGGATTGCTTGCAGCGGTTTGGAACTGCATTTCAGTCTCCTCCTGACGCTTTCAAATTCAGTACAAATGGCCTTTTTGGTTACACCCAATACGATACGGTAGGCTGGTTTGAAGATATCAAATTACAAGCTCTCCATTCCGAAGAAGTACCGATGATGTACTATGCCATGTACCAAAACATCATCGTAGTGGATCATTACAAAAATGAGTTGCACCTCTTCGAACACCTGCCAGAGGGCGCTGAGCGGGCTTCCAATCTAGATGAAATCGAAACCTTGCTAAATAACAAAAATATCCCCACGTACTCTTTCAGGAAAGTAGGGGAGGAGTTTTCAAATTACAGCGATGCAGAGTTTTTGGAGTTGTTGGGGCAGGCCCAAAAGCATTGCTTTCGTGGAGATGTATTCCAATTAGTCCTTTCCCGCCGCTTTACTACGGCCTTCAAAGGGGATGAATTCAATGTGTACCGAGCACTTCGCTCAGTCAATCCATCTCCCTACCTGTTCTATTTTGACTACGGCTCCTTCAAGGTGTTTGGAAGTTCCCCTGAAGCTCAAATTGTGATTAAAAATCGAAAAGCAACCCTATATCCGATCGCAGGAACCTTTCGCCGTACTGGCAATGATGTGGAGGATGCCGCCTTGGCAAGGAAACTTTACGACGATCCCAAGGAAAATGCAGAGCATGTGATGCTCGTAGATCTGGCAAGAAATGACCTGTCTCGTTCCTCCAACAGAGTTGAAATTGAGGTCTTTAAGGAAGTTCAATATTATTCCCATGTGATCCATTTGGTATCCAAAGTAACTGGTCTATTGCCAGAAGGTGCCAATCCACTACAGCTGGTTGCCGACACCTTTCCAGCAGGCACACTTTCAGGAGCACCTAAGTACCGAGCGATGGAACTGATCGATGAACTTGAAAAAGTTAGCCGCCAATTCTATGGAGGAGCAATCGGCTACTTGGGATTCAATGGGGATTTTAACCATGCCATTGTCATCCGTTCCTTTGTTTCGGAGAATAACCAGCTCCGTTTTCAAGCAGGTGCGGGTGTAGTCGCCAAAAGTGATATCCACTCCGAATTGCAAGAAGTGGCGAATAAGTTGGAAGCACTGCGTGTGGCTTTGAAGACTGCAGAACAAATTTAAGTGAAGTATTCATGAAGATTTTAGTACTCGATAATTACGATTCCTTCACCTACAACTTGGTGTACCTCATTCGGCAACTGGGGTATGGCGAGCAATTGGATATCCGTCGAAACGATGCTTTTGCTTTAAGCGAGTTGGAGCATTACGACAAGATTCTCCTCTCTCCAGGACCAGGAATTCCTTCTGAGGCTGGGCTGATGCCTGAAGTATTGAAGCAGTGCGGAGCTACCAAATCCATTCTTGGAATTTGTCTGGGGCATCAAGCCATTGCAGAAGCTTTTGGCGGCAAACTACACAACTTGGCCGAGGTGCAGCATGGAGTTGCTTCCACGCTCACGGTAGTGCCTGACAAACTATTTGAAGGACTTCCTTCCAAGTTTTCCGTGGGAAGATACCACTCTTGGGTGGTGGACGAGTCTCATCTTCCCAAAGAATTGGAAGTTATCGGCCGAACTTCAGATCAGCAGATTATGGCAATCCGTCACCGGCAATTTGACCTCCGTGGGCTTCAGTTTCACCCAGAAAGTATCCTTACCGAACATGGGGCCAAGCTTATCCAAAACTGGCTTCAAAATTAATTCGACTCCTATTTATCACTAGACGATGAAAGACATTTTAAATCAGTTGATTGAACACAAAACCCTCTCGCAGCAGCAGGCGAAGGAGGTGTTGAAAAACTTGGCTACGGGATCCTATCCTAGCAGCCAGGTGGCCGCTTTTATGATGGTATACCTGATGCGAAGCATCACCGTGGAGGAACTTCGGGGTTTCCGGGAAGCGATGCTTGAACTCTGTGTGCCGATAGACCTCTCCGAATACGATGCCATGGATCTCTGTGGCACAGGAGGAGATGGCAAGGATACCTTCAACATTTCTACTTTATCCTCCTTTATCGTAGCAGGAACTGGACAGGCTGTGGCGAAGCACGGTAATACGGGTGTTTCTTCGATTTGTGGATCCTCTAACTTACTCGCATATTTTGGCTACGAATTTAGTAGTGATCCCGAGCGGCTGCGACGAAGCTTAGATCAAGTAGGTTTATGCTTTTTGCACGCCCCACTTTTTCACCCAGCCATGAAAACTGTAGCTCCTATCCGAAAGGAATTAGGGGTAAAGACATTTTTCAACATGCTTGGCCCCATGGTCAACCCGAGCTTTCCCCGAAAGCAGCTGATTGGGGTGTTTAGCTTGGAATTGGCTCGTCTCTATGGCTATCTCTACCAAGAAACGGAGGGCAGGTTTGCCATACTTCATGCCTTGGATGGCTACGATGAAATATCGCTCACCGGACCCTTCAAGATGATTACCAATGCCGGCGAAAAACTCTACCATCCTCAATCACTTGGTTTGGATCAACTCTCCCCGGAGAGCATTCTTGGAGGGAGTACTATTGCCGAATCTGCTCGGATTTTTGAGCAGGTAGTTCGAGGCAAAGGCACTTCAGCACAAAACCAAGTCGTGGTTGCCAATGCCGCTGCCGCCTTAGTTACCGCTCGTGAAGGTTTTGGCTTTGAGGAGGCAATTGCCCTCGCTAACGAGACGTTACTAAGTGGCAAAGCACTTCGCGTTTTTAATGGATTAATTCAACCGCAGTCTACCTTCTCACTGAGCTAATTCGATCCTATGAATACGTTAGAAAATATCATTGCAGACAAGTTCGTAGAAGTAGAAAGTAGAAAGCAGCTACGGCCTCCTGTAGTTTTGGAAAAAAGTAGCTTCTTTTCCAGACCCACGCTGTCACTTAAATCATTTTTACTCGACTCTGCTAAGTCTGGGATCATCACCGAGTTTAAACGTAAATCTCCCTCCAAAGGACTGATCAACGGAACCTCCTCAGTGGAGCTGGTAAGCAAAGGTTACGAGCAAGCAGGAGCCTCTGCCCTGTCCATCCTGACAGACCAACAGTATTTTGGAGGATCTACAAGCGACCTTGAGCTTGCTAGAGTGCAGGTTTCTTGCCCCATCTTACGAAAAGACTTTGTAGTAGATGAGTACCAGATCGTTGAAGCCAAATCAATGGGAGCCGATTGTATTTTACTTATTGCTGCTGTTTTAAGCCCCAAAAAAGTAAAGTTCTTGGCTTCGTTTGCACAAAGTCTTGGCTTAGAGGTCCTGTTGGAAGTACACAACTTGGAGGAGTTGGAGCAGTCATTTTGTGAACCTCTGGATGTGGTGGGAGTAAACAATCGAAACCTAAAAACCTTTGAAGTATCCTTGGCAACTTCTTTGGAGTTGGTAGATCGAATTCCTAAGGAGGTAGTAAAAATTTCAGAAAGTGGAATTTCTGATCCAGCCACATTAGTAGCATTCAGAAAAGCGGGATTTAATGGGTTTTTGATTGGTGAAAATTTCATGAAAAGCATCCATCCCGAACAGGAAGCAGCAAAATTTATCCAAGAGTTTAGGCGCTTGATGAAGGAGAAACAACTTGGAAACGAAGCATATGGAAATTAAAGTCTGCGGCATGCGAGAACGGGATAATTGTTATCAATTGGCCACAGAAGTAGGTCCGGATTGGATGGGTTTGATTTTCTATCCCAAATCCCTTCGACTGGTTACTGCGGAAAGTGCCGATTGGATGATTGACTTGCCATTAAAAAAAGTGGGGGTTTTTGTGGACGAAGCCCAGACGGAAGTACTTCGAAAAATCGCCTTGTTTGGCCTATCGGTGCTGCAGTTGCATGGAGGAGAATCTGTAGAGGTGGCAAAGAAACTGAAGGAGGGCACAGGCTTGGAGATTTGGAAGGTTTTTGCCGTTGGGGAGATGCTGGACTGGAAGGTGATGGAGGAATTTGTTCCCCACGTGGATCGCTTTCTTTTTGATACGGCTACTGTGAGCAAGGGAGGGTCTGGAAAAACCTTTGATTGGGGGCTTTTGAAAGGTTACCCTTTTGAAAAAGGGTTTTTCCTAAGTGGAGGATTGACTATGGTACATGCAAATGAAATTTTTGAGTTGAGCAAGGAGATTCCCCAGCTGCTGGGAGTGGATGTCAACTCTGGTTTTGAAGTTGCCCCAGGACTAAAGAATATTCCTGTTTTGAAGGAGTTTAAACAAAAGTTGAACAGATAATGTCTACCAGTTGGAGACGATAACTAGCGAGATGATGATAAAAGTTGACGAAAAAGGGTTTTATGGAAATTTTGGAGGCGCATACATCCCTGAGATGTTGTATCCCAATGTGGAGGAGCTTCGGGAAAACTGGGAGGCAATTGTGGCAAGCCCTACTTATCAAGAAGAATTTCAAAGTCTTCTCAAGGACTTTGTGGGACGACCTACTCCGCTCTATTTTGCAAATAGGCTTTCCGAAAGTTTTGGAGCTAAGATTTACTTGAAACGCGAGGATTTATGTCATACTGGAGCACATAAGGTAAATAATACCGTAGGGCAGATTATCCTAGCAAAGAAGCTGGGCAAAAAACGCATCATTGCCGAGACTGGGGCAGGACAACATGGAGTGGCTACGGCTACCGTCTGTGCCCTGATGGGAATGGATTGCACGATCTACATGGGTGAGCTGGACATCAAGCGACAGCGTCCGAATGTGGAGCGCATGCGTATCCTCGGCGCTAAGGTAGTTCCTGCGATTTCAGGCTCAAAGACCTTAAAAGATGCCACCAACGAAGCCATGCGTGCTTGGATTTCGGATCCTGTAGGCACCCATTACATTATTGGTTCGGTGGTGGGACCTCATCCTTATCCGGAGATGGTGGCTAGATTTCAATCTGTTATCTCCGAAGAAATCAAATGGCAGTTGCTCTCGAAGGAGGGTAGAGAAAACCCAGACGTAGTGATTGCTTGTGTGGGAGGTGGCTCCAATGCGGCTGGCGCATTTTACCATTACTACAACGAGCCATCTGTTCGTTTGGTAGCTGTAGAGGCGGCTGGGCTAGGGATTCACTCTGGCAAGTCTGCCGCAACCTCCGTGTTGGGTAAATCTGGGATTTTGCATGGGTCGAAAACCTTATTGATGCAAACCGAGGATGGGCAAGTGGTTGAGCCACACTCCATTTCTGCAGGTTTGGATTATCCAGGGATAGGACCCGTGCATGCGCATCTTCATGAAATTGGACGGGCCGAGTTTGTGGGGGTAGAAGATGAGGATGCGATGAAGGCAGGTATATTTTTAAGCCGTACGGAGGGAATTATACCAGCTATCGAAACGGCACATGCCATCCATGCACTTCACCAGATTGAATTTAATGCGGATGATTTGATTGTGATCAACCTTTCTGGTAGGGGGGATAAAGATTTGGAAACCTACATCCACTGGGGCAATTATTGAGGTATTAGCTAGTCTAGGCTGCCGCCAAATCGACATTTCCTCTTCACTCAAATAAAGATCATAATTAGCCATGAATCGAATTAACTATCTATTTCAAACCAAGAAAGAACGCATACTCTCCATTTATGTGACGGCTGGTTTCCCAAAACTCGAGGATACCATACCAGTTTTGGAGGCTATTCAGGCTGCGGGCGCAGATATTATTGAGATAGGCCTCCCGTACTCAGACCCAATTGCAGACGGACCTACTATTCAAGAAAGCAATACCATTGCCTTGGCGAATGGGATGAGTATAAAAAAAATATTTTCCCAATTGCTTGGTTTCAGAGCTAAAATCCACCTCCCTGTTGTGCTGATGGGCTACCTTAACCCTATTATCCAATATGGCGTGGAGGAGTTTTGTAAAAAATGTAAAGAGGTAGGTATTGATGGATTAATTCTTCCTGATTTACCCATGAGCCATTACTTGGAAGAGTACAAGGAGTTATTTGAGCGATATGGCTTATTCAATATTTTCTTAATTTCTCCCCAAACTTCTGAAAAGCGAATTCTGGAGGTGGACCAACACTCCAATGGATTTATTTATATGGTTTCTTCTCATGCCATCACTGGAGCTAAAGCGGAGATTTCACCGGAGCAGGAGCAGTACTTTGAGCGGGTTGCAGGGATGAATCTTTCCAATCCTCGGCTAATTGGCTTTGGTATCTCAGATGCGGCAACCTTCCAACTTGCTTCTAGCTACAGTCAAGGGGCAATTATTGGTTCGGCTTTTATCAAGCACATTACCAATTCCACCGCTATACCTGAAGACATCCAAAGCTTTATCCAGGCAGTTTTAGTAAAAGAATAGGCAAGGGAAGACTGCTGTCAATTCAAGAATTGGTTGTTGTAGCTCCTACAATTCGTTCGTAACTTAGTTTTCGAGAACTCAAATTAGAGGTATAAACTTTTAATTGAAGATTACAACAAAGCGTAGCGTACTCAGATTACCCAGAGAATTAAACCCAAATACAATGATTGAAAAACCCAAAGAGTGGGTCTTTTCGGACCTGAGATTAAAAGATATGCGTCAGGACTATGCCGCCTACACGGAAGAGGATTTCCAAGTGTGGAAAATTCTTTTTGAGCGGCAGGTACCCCAACTTCCTAAAGCAGCCTCAAAAGCGTATTTGGAAGGTATGAAAGCGGTAAATTTCACTGCAGATCGTATTGCGAATTTTGAAGAACTAAACGAGATCCTCCGCCAAACAACCGGATGGCAAGTACAGGTGGTGTCTGGATTGATAGACGATGATTTATTTTTCGGTTTGCTGAGTAACAAGCGTTTTCCATCCTCTACTTGGCTAAGAAAAATGGAGCAGTTGGACTATTTGGAAGAGCCTGACATGTTTCATGATGCCTTTGCCCACCCTCCACTCCTAATTAATAAGCCCTATGTTGATTTTCTGGAAAGGTTAAGTACGCTGGCATTAAAGTATATTCAGAATCCCTGGGCCATCCAAGTGCTTAGCCGGATTTATTGGTTTACAATCGAATTTGGATTGATCCGTGAAGCAGGAGTACTTCGCGTTTATGGGGCCGGAATATTGAGTTCAGCTGGGGAAACCACCTATGCGCTCTCGGATGAGCCAAGTCATTTCTCTTACGATGTTCGTCAAATCATGACCACTTCGTACTGGAAAGACCGCTTTCAAGGTAATTACTGGGTGATTGATAATTACGAGCAGCTTTTTGAGTCCCTGCCAGAAATTGAACAGGTACTTGAGGAGCTCCTGGGAACAGAAAATAAAAATTAAAACTTAACTAGGCAAAGTTTAGGAGCCAACTGGAAAGAGAACCCATAGTACTCATTCAAGTTGGTTTTCTACTTGCAAGCAGTCCATGAAAATAGCTTTAATCAAGTACAATGCCGGCAATGTCCAATCTGTTCTTTATGCCTTAGCACGATTGGGTGTGGATGCAGAACTTACGGATGACCCTGAAAAAATTTGCTCGGCAGACCGTGTGATTTTTCCAGGTCAGGGAGAAGCGAGTTCTGCGATGGCGTACTTGAGGGAGCGGAATCTAGACCAAGTGATTCGAGAGGTGAAGCAACCTTTTTTGGGGGTGTGCTTAGGGTTACAGCTCCTATGCACCCATTCGGAAGAAAATGATACCACCTGTTTGGGCATCTTTCCACAACTTGTCAAACGCTTTATTCCAAGTGCAAGCGGTCAAGAAAAAGTGCCTCATGTCGGCTGGAATTCGCTTGAAAATCTTGTTGACAATCCACTAATCAAAGATTTACCCGACGCCAAGTACATGTACTATGTCCACAGCTACTATGCTACCCTCGGAGAAGGTACTATTGCAAGCACCCAGTACATTCATGATTTTACGGCCATTCTTCATCGGAATAATTATTGGGCGATTCAAGCCCATCCAGAGAAAAGCAGTACCCTAGGAGAAAAGCTTTTGGAAAATTTTCTAGCGCTCCCTTCAACTTAACTAAGTTAAAAAAAGAATTCAAGGTTGTATAAACCGTCCCTTAGCCCTAAAACCATGCATGTTATTCCTGCTCTTGATTTAATCGGAGGCAAATGCGTTCGTCTCAGCCAAGGCGACTACCAGCGGAAGACCGAATACCACGATGATCCATTGGAGATGGCCAAGCGCTTTGAAGGAGCAGGGCTGACTCGCCTTCATTTGGTAGATTTGGATGGAGCAAAAGCAAAAAAAATTATAAATGGAGACGTATTACAGCGTATCAGTTCAGATACCCGATTAGCAGTTGATTTTGGAGGTGGTATTCAATCTCAGGAAGAACTCGAAAAAGCATTTTTTTTGGGTGCCCGCCAAGTGACGGGAGGTAGTATTGCCGTTCGGAATCCCAATTTATTTGAGGCTTGGCTTGATGCATTTGGTGCGGATCGGATTATTCTGGGCGCCGATACCAAGGATAAAAAAATTGCGGTGGGAGGATGGGAAGAAATAACCTCTCTTGAATTGATTCCCTTTATCGAAGGGTATTACAAAAAAGGGATCCGACAAGTTATCTGTACAGATATTGCAAAAGATGGTCTGCTTCAAGGCCCTTCCTTTGAGTTATATGCTGAAATACTCCAGGAGCTACCTGACCTCCAATTGATTGCCAGTGGAGGAGTTTCCTCTTTTAGAGATCTGGAGGAACTCCAAAAAATAGGGATGTATGGTGCGATTGTTGGTAAAGCATACTACGAAGGTAAACTAAGTTTGGAAGAGCTAGCCCAATTTGAACCCCATTAATTAAACGCGCTTTGGACCCTGGACAGTTGTCTGTCGATTCCTATCCGCCGCTATCCAAGTTCGTTTTTAATCTACCGATAGAATCGTGGATAATCATCTAATTTTACACACTAGTTTAACCAACCCATGTTAACCAAACGAATTATCCCTTGTCTCGATATCAAAGATGGCCGTACGGTCAAGGGGATAAATTTTGTTGAACTTCGAGATGCGGGAGACCCAGTAGCATTGGCCAAGCTGTATTCAGCCCAAGGTGCGGATGAACTCGTATTTTTGGATATTACAGCTACGGTGGACAAGCGAAAAACGCTAGTAGATTTGGTTACACAGGTGGCCAAAGAAGTTAGGATTCCATTTACTGTAGGTGGAGGTATAGCTTCACTTCAGGATGTCTATGCCTTATTGGCTGCAGGTGCAGATAAAATTTCCATCAACTCGGCTGCAGTGAAAACTCCACAACTTATTGATCAGCTAGCGAAAGAGTTTGGCTCTCAATGTATAGTGGTAGCCATCGACTCGAGATGTTCAGATGGAGTCGATTTGGTGTATACGCATGGGGGAAGGACAGGAACATCTTTTCAATCCAAGGATTGGGCCAAGGAGCTTGCTGACCGTGGTGCTGGTGAAATTCTGTTGACCTCCATGGATCAGGATGGTACCAAGGAGGGCTTTGCACTTGAGTTAACGGCCGAAATTTCAAGCGATTTACCCATTCCAGTAATTGCCTCTGGCGGTGCGGGGAGCATGATTCATTTTAAGGAAGTATTCACCACTGGAAAAGCAGATGCAGCCCTAGCAGCAAGTATCTTTCATTTTAAGGAAATTGGAATTTCTGAATTGAAAATGTATTTGGAGGAGGAAGGGGTAGTGGTAAGAAATTGAAATACGTTGGAAATAGGGTGGAAATACACTTCGCTTTGCTCCGTGAAATAGGAATTGTATTAATTATTTTACCGAGCTTGCTCGGCCTATTACCAATGTATTTCAGTTATTTAGTAAACTATTTTTAAGATAAGATATCAAAATATGACAGTTGATTTTAATAAGATGGATGGCCTCGTTCCCGTAATTGTCCAAGATGACTTAAGCGGGAAGGTGCTGATGTTGGGCTACATGAACAAGGAGGCGATAGCTAAAACGCAAGAGTCTGGGAGGGTCACTTTTTTTTCCCGTAGTAAAAATAGATTATGGGTTAAGGGGGAGACTTCAGGCAATTTTTTGGAATTGGTCAGTATGCATGAAGATTGTGACGGAGATACTATTTTGGTGAAGGCTAAGCCTCTTGGCCCAGTTTGCCATACAGGATCGGATACCTGTTTTGATGAAGTTAATGCATCCAAAACTGGCTTTATCGACCAATTAAGGGCCATCATCAAAGACCGAAAAGAGAATCCGAGTCCAGGATCTTACACCGCAAGCCTTTTTGCAAAGGGGTTCAATAAGCTTGTTCAGAAAGTAGGGGAGGAAGCGGTTGAACTTGTTATCGAAGCAAAAGATGACAATAAAGATCTTTTTTTAGGGGAAGCGGCGGATCTGCTTTTCCACTATTTGGTCCTCTTGGAAGCAAAGGGATATGAACTGGATGAGGTGACGAAGGTGTTGTATCTGCGCCACAAAGGTGGATCAAAATAAGTAGGATTTGCTTTTACCGTAGATAGAAAAATAAAGAGCTCGGTATTCACCGAGCTCTTTATTTTTGGAAGGGGTTAATTACAATTTAGAAAACTGGGAATTCTTGTTCCAATCCCTTGAAGGCATCGATAAGTTCCCATGTAGGTTTGTAGTAGGTGTCCATCATTCGGTTACCAACACTGCCCGTTCGGATGTACTGAATAGCTGCGGCCAAACGGAGGTCTTTCACATCTCCCCACGTAAACTGCGGACTGTCTCCCACTTTAAAGTTGGCAGGGAATCCCTCGAAATATTCTGCTTTCCCTGCTGCATTTGCAATAGCGAAGGTGATGGGAACCACTTCCACATTATTGGTTTGAAGAATACGGTTGTATCCAGAAAGCGGGAAGGAACCTACCGGCTTACCAAAGGTATTGTCTCCAATGAGGACTACCTGCATGTAAGGTTCTAATGCATTGATGATTAATTCGGATGCAGAGGCTGAGCTCCTTGAGGTTAGAAAAATTACACGACTCAAGCTGATGGTTCCAATCTTGCTAAAATTTCTAGAGATATTTTGAGCTGTTTTCATGGCGTTCAACTTGTTGGTATACATTACCTTAGTATTATTTGCAGTTTGAATAAGGTAATTACAAATCTGTTCAGCTACAGCCACCGAACCACCGCCATTGTATCGAAGGTCGATGATTAGCTCTTGTACCCCTTGGTTTTGGAAAAACTCCATACTGGTTTGTACTTCAGAACTTCGAGTGGGGGTTAAACCTGCAGTAGCTTTGAAACTTTGATATGCCCAGTAGCCTACTTTTTTGGTATCTACTTGGATTACACGTTGATCCAATACGGAATTGGATTGGTATTCGGCTTTTATATTGATACTTGTCTTTGTGCTTCCATCAGGAAGTTTAAAAGTAAATTTATTGATAATACCTGGGTCAGGACCACCTAATTTAAAATCATATCCTCCGGTAGCTGTTTTGTATTCAGCGATGAGTTTGTCATTAATTTGGGTGATTTCCCAGCCTCTTTTCCATCCATCTTTTCCGGCAGGAGATTCGGCAAATACAAAGGATAAATAAAGCTTTTCATCAGCAGTAAATGCAAATCCAAAACCATGCCCAGCATTCTTGCCTACAAATGCATTATTAAATGATTCTTGAGTCGTTATATAAGAAAAACGATCGATAGGCTTGTAGATGATACCATCCAATAGCGCTTCATTGGAGGTGTATTTGGTTAAATCAACTGTGACAGGTAGCTGTCCATTCCAGAAGTACCATTCGCGCATCACGTCAACAATAGCTTTTTTAACCTCGTCAACTACTAGCTTTGGTGGTTCTATCGGCTCTTCCTTTGGTTGGCAAGACCACAAGCCTATCCACAACCATGTACTTATCCAAATTAATTTTTTCATGGAAGTATTGTAATTTTTATTTTAAATTTAAAATAGTTCTACTTGTTTTACAGTAGAATATCATAAACTTTAACTGATTTCCAAAACAAGGAATATTTAGCAATAAACTCAAGGTGAAGGGGATCTTTTTGATAGGCATCTTGACCTGCTAATGAATCAAAAAAAAGGCTGCAGGACACATGAAAGCTATGGTCAACTACCTCTCTTTTCTCTGTGGGAGCAGGAACTCCTTGGTAAAATTGGGTCACATCTTTGCAGCGTCCAAGCATGGGAACCGCGTCACGAAGAAATTCTTCGATATCAGATTCCTTGTGTAACCAAAAATAAACTTGGTGAATGATTTTTTGCGTAGGCATAGGCGTAGAATAACTAAAAGGGATGGGTACTAAGCTTATCGCGCTTGCCGCTCCAAGGGTTTGAATAAATTTTCTTCTTGAATTCATGGGAATGATGCTGCTATTTCTATGAGTTTCCGAAGAAATAAGCAGCGCTTGATAAATATAAAAAAAAAATTAATTGGTTTACGTAACTGAAGGGATGAAGATGGGATAAGTTCTCTCCTATTTTTCTGCTTTGCGATAAAAATAAAATTAATCCAGCAAAAAAATAAATTTTAGTGGTGTTGCTGAGCTTATTCTTCCTGCAAAAGCAGTAAACTAGGGAATAAAAAAAGTCCTTCTCCATAAAGAGAAGGACTTTTTTGTAAAGCTATAATAGGAATTAATCCTCCTTTTTTGCCATTCTAGTTCTTTCATTTTCATCCAAGTAGATTTTCCGCATACGGATAGACTTGGGGGTAATTTCCAAGTACTCGTCTTTTTGGATGTATTCCATGGATTCTTCTAAAGAGAAGCGCTTTGGTGGAGTAATTCTCACGTTGTCATCCGATCCAGAAGCACGCATGTTGGTGAGTTTCTTTCCTTTCTGTATGTTGACTACGATGTCGTTGTCTCGGGAATGCTCTCCGATTACTTGTCCAGTATACAATTCATCACCGGACTCAACGAAAAACACCCCACGATCTTGGAGTTTGTCGATGGCATAAGCGGTACACTGACCACCCTCCATCGAAATAAGAGATCCATTAATTCTACCTGGGATCGGGCCTTTGAAAGGTTCGTAGGCCGTAAATCTATGGTTCATGATGGCTTCACCCTGGGTGGCAGTAAGCACATTGTTTCTAAGACCTATCAGACCTCTGGAAGGGATTTTGAACTCCAAGTGCTGTAGGTCTCCCTTAGGCTCCATAATGAGTAATTCACCTTTACGCTGGGTAGCCAGTTCAATAACCTTACCGGCAGTTTCCTGGGGCACATCTACAACGAGCGTTTCGATCGGCTCGCATTTAATGCTGTCAATTTCTTTAAAAATCACCTGAGGCTGACCTACTTGAAGTTCGTAACCTTCTCTTCTCATGGTTTCGATCAAAACAGACAAGTGTAGGATTCCTCGGCCATAGACCAAGAAACGGTCTTCAGAGTCGGTAGGTTCCACACGAAGTGCCAAGTTTTTCTCGGTTTCCTTAAACAAGCGATCTCTCAAGTGTCTTGAGGTAACGAACTTGCCTTCCTTACCAAAAAATGGAGAATTGTTGATGGTAAAAAGCATGTTCATCGTCGGCTCATCGATAGAAATACGTGCCAAAGCCTCTGGATTTTCTACGTTTGCAATTGTATCTCCGATTTCGAAATCTTCGATTCCAGTTACTGCGCATATGTCGCCTGCAGTAACGGTTTGAACCTTATTTTTACCGAGTCCTTCAAAAGTATGAAGTTCTTTCACTCGCATCTTTTTGATAGAGCCATCTGCTTTGCAAAGGGCAATCTGCTGGTTTTCAGAAATAGTTCCCCTAGCGATACGGCCGATGGCGATACGTCCTACAAAGTTGGAATAGTCCAAGGAAGTGATTTGCATTTGAAGGGCACCTTCTTCAATTTTTGGAGCCGGGATATATTCCAAAATAGCATCCAAAAGAGGAATGATTGAATCGGTTGGGTTTTTCCAATCTGGTCCCATCCAGTTTTGCTTAGCCGAACCGTAAAGGGTCTGGAAATCAAGTTGTTCTTCGGTGGCATCGAGGTTGAACATTAGTTCAAACACAGCCTCAAGAACCTCATCAGGTCGGCAATTTTCTTTATCTACTTTGTTAACAATTACAATTGGAGTGAGACCTAAGGCCAATGCTTTGCCTAATACAAAGCGTGTTTGTGGCATTGGGCCTTCAAAGGCATCCACAAGGAGGATGACTCCATCTGCCATTTTCAGTACGCGCTCAACTTCTCCACCAAAATCGGCGTGACCAGGCGTGTCAATGATGTTGATTTTATGTTCTCTATAGCGAACCGATACATTCTTGGAAAGAATGGTAATGCCGCGCTCTCGCTCTAGATCGTTATTGTCGAGGATAAGGTCTTCAAACTGTTGGTTTTCTCTGAAAATTTTTGAAAGGTGGATGATTTTATCCACAAGAGTAGTTTTACCGTGGTCAACGTGTGCGATGATCGCGATATTCCGAATTTGTTGCATGGTTTGCCTAATTGAAGCCGCAAAAGTATGAATATTATTTGGGAATAGGGGAAATGATATGTGAAGTTTAAAGGAGATTCACCATTCAGTTAAACTTTTGCCTTCTTATCACTTAAAAAAAACAGGCAAAAGGATATAATTCTTTGATTTTTAAATTAATGTATATTATATTCTCTCAATCTTATTAAATTGATTACGTATAGCTGCTATCAGTGCTCAGGGTGCTGATGATTTAGCGACCAAAGTTTGGTGGCACAAATAATATAGGAATTAGAAATACAGGTTTGGGCAATCTCAAACCTGTATTTTTTTCTAATTAAATCTTAAATTCAATAAACCATGGTAACCCCTAATTTAAAAATCAGTCTACTAGCGTTCTCTCTAAGTATGTTCTTAGGTTGTGCTCCGCTGTTTGCGCAACAGATTTCCAAGGAGGAGATGTTATTTCTAACCCAGCAATGGAAAGGAGAAAGATATGAAGACGGTAGGCCCAAAGTGTCTGATGATCTTCTTAATAGGATGCGTCTCGTAACCCATGATGAAGCATGGGCTGTCATGAAAAATGCGGGTTACCTTTATCAATATACCGACGGTTGGGAAGTCATTAATCCGGACAGTATTTTGAGTGGAAGGGCAGTCACTGCGACCTTTATCCCAGGTCGTCCAGATATCCATGATGCGATTGATGAACGTGGTA
Source organism: Bacteroidota bacterium (assembly GCA_027593175.1). Lineage (GTDB taxonomy): Bacteria > Bacteroidota > Bacteroidia > Cytophagales > Cyclobacteriaceae > Algoriphagus. Next base: position 41,947 of record JAQCJI010000014.1, read on the forward strand.
AAAAGGAGGGTAAGCGGGGACAAAATTCCTGGCCAGTGGATCTTTTAATTCCAAAAGATGTGTATGTCGCTGATCAGTTTGGAATCCAAATCAATGGTCCTACCATCGGAGACAATGTTGGGAATGCCATTTTTGCCAAAACTGGTAATGGCATTGTCTATCATGGTGCCATTCGGGACATTGCCGGTTTAAAGGAAATGGGAGGGTTCACTTCTTATTTCAGTTCCTATCACCCCTCACATCACAATCAACCAGGAAATCTGAACACCATGTTGGTCGGGATCAACCAGCCCACTCGCATCAAACAGGCTACCGTGATGGCAGGGGATGTGGTATTGGGAAGAGATGGGGGTGTTTCCTTCATCCCCGCACATTTAGCAGAAAAGGTAGTTGTAACCTCTGAAATCGTCAGACTTCGAGACATGTTTGGTCATGAGCGATTGAGAGAAGGAAAATATACAGCAGGACAAATTGATACAAGATGGTCGGATGATATCGAACGCGATTTTTCTCAATGGCTAAATGCGCATATTGATGAACTTCCAGTTCCAAAATCACAAATTCAGGAACTTCTGAAAAATCGTACTTGGTAAAATCAACCTAAAAATAGATGGATAAATTAACAGAAAGTAGAAGATCCTTTTTTGCGAAAGGACTTGGGTTGGCTGGAGCTGGCTTTTTAAGCACCTATGGTCAAGGCCTTGAGGCTGCTGTGGAAAGAACCCCCTCCGCTTCAAATCCCTCCGATTTGAAAATAACGGATGTAAAATGTGGGTATGTTCGAGGTGCTGTATACGTTAAAGTCTATACCAACCAGGATGTTTGGGGTTGTGGAGAAGCAGTAGACGCGATTCAGGGTTCCTATTACCTAGTTAAAAGGCTTGGTGAACAGATTAAAGGGCAAAGCCCTCTCAACCCAAATAGAATAGCGGAGCAACTTAGAAAAGCAGCCTTTTTTGGGGGAGCACAAAGTGGGATGTTTGTTGCTGTGCTTACAGCTATAGAAACAGCACTTTGGGATTTAACAGGAAAAGTTTTTGGAGTACCTGTTTATCAATTACTTGGGGGTAAATTCAGGGATAAAATCCGGGTCTATTGCGATACTGCCCTTTATACCTCAACTAATCCCACACCCGCAGATTATGCGATGGCCGCTAGGAATGCTGTTAATCGAGGCTATAATGCAGTCAAATTTGATGTAGATGATGCTCGCGATCCAAATAAATACGATCGCTTCAATTGGACAGCCAATCCAATGGAAATTGATCGAATGTACAATGCTATTGCGGCAGTACGTCAGGAAGTAGGGCCAAATATCGATGTCTGTGTTGATATGCATGGACGATACGATGCGGTCACGGGTTTGAAGATGGCCAAAATGTATGAAAATTTGAACCTTATGTGGCTGGAGGAGCCTGTTCCTGCAGACAATATCGAAGTTTACAAAAAAATATCCCAAGAGACTTCAACTCCCATTTGTACAGGTGAGAATATTTACCTCGCTTATGGATTTACAAGGCTACTTTCCGAAAATGCGGTCGATATCATCATGCCAGACATTCAAAAAGCTGGTGGATTGGGAGAAGCTCAGCGAATAGCTAATTTGGCTAACCTGTATTATGTGCCTTTCTCTCCACATATGGTCGCTTCTTTTCTTGGCGCCATGGCGGCCTGTCACGTCTGCGCTTCAGTACCTAATTTCCAAATTATGGAATGGCAAATCTACATGGATACAGATCAGCTTTGGCAGGATATCGTGACTTATGATGGTCCACGAACTAAAAATAGTTTTATCACCCTATCTGAAAAGCCAGGGATCGGTGTGGAAATTAATGAGGAGGGAATGAAAAAATATGCCGTAAAAGGGGTTCCTTTTTTTGAATAATTAAAACCTAATCTACCATGTCTAACTATTTAAAAATCAATTTTAAACAGATTTTTCTTCTACTCTTTGGTTTTGGGATGCTCTCTATTGCGGGAATTGCTCAGCAAGTAGGCTCTACACCAGAACAAATCCGCTTACTGACTTCAGAGTGGAGTGGTGAGCGATTCCCGGACGGAAGACCTAAAGTTTCTGATCAAATTTTGGAGCGCCTCAAGAATATTTCGATTGAAGAAGCTTGGGGAGTACTTCGAAATAAGGGCTTCAACAATCAATACGAAGGGGATTGGCAGGTTATTTTGCCTGATTCTGTGATGACTGGTAGGGTGGTAACTGCACAATACATGCCTTTACGGCCTGATTTTGATAAGTATATCAAAACATTAGGCGTGGAAAAAGAGGGGAGATCATCAAAAGGGGCTACCAACTCTTGGCCAATCGATATATTGATTAATGGAGACATCTATGTAGCGGATAGCTATGGGAAAATGGCTGATGGAACTTTGATCGGAGATAATTTGGGCAATTCTATCTATACCAGGTCGAATCGAGGAGTCATTTTTTACGGGTCGGTCAGAGACCAGGAAGGGCTTTCTGAAATCCAGGGTTTTAATGCCTGGGTTAAAGGGCAAGACCCTTCTTTTATCAGGGAAATGATGCTCACGTCGATCAATGCCCCCATCCGAATAGGTCGTGCTACGGTCCTTCCGGGAGATGTGGTACTGGCAAAGAAGTATGGTGTTATTTTCATTCCTGCTCACATGGTCGAGGACTTGGTCATTACTTCAGAAGTAACCGGTCTTCGCGATCATTTTGGTCATCAAAGACTTAGAGAGAAAAAATACCTAGCAGGACAGATTGATTCGGAATGGACAGAGGAAATCAAGAAAGATTTTCTCAATTGGCTGGACAACTATCCCAGCAAACTTCCGATGACCAAGGCCGAACTCGATAATTATTTCAAAGAAAGAAACTGGTAAAAATTACATAATCAACCAACAAAACCATGAAAAGCACCTTACAAAAACTAATCTCCGAACATAAAGGAGCGGAGAGAGCGTGTGCCCAGCAGCGGCAGGCAGAAATAGATAATCCCTTAACTGGATCCAATCGAAGAGATTTTTTGAAAAAAACTGCACTTGGAGGTTTTAGCCTTGCCGCTCTGACGGGACTAGGTATTGAAGACACGCTTGCTCAAACTACCCGATCTATAAAAAGAGCTTCTGCTCCATCGGATCTCAAAATAACCGATCTAAGATATGCCCATACAGCTGTAATGGGTGGTACAGCTATTTTACGTATTGACACCAACCAGGGAATTGTGGGTTGGGGAGAAGTAAGAGATGGTGCTGATCCTCGGTATGCCTTGATGCTGAAAAGCAGAATTCTTGGTGAAAATCCATGCAACGTAGAGAAAATCTTCAAAATTATCCGTCAGTTTGGAGGGCAATCCAGACAAGCTGGTGGAGTTTGTGGTGTAGAAATGGCACTTTGGGATCTTTGTGGAAAAGCTTACAATGTGCCTGCTTGGCAGCTCCTCGGTGGACGTTACCGTGACTCTGTTCGTCTCTATGCTGATACACCAGAGGGAAAAGATCCTGAAGAGCAAAAAGAAAGAATCCGCTACCGCATTCAAGATCAAGGATATACCTGGCTAAAAATGGACGTTTCTATCGGTGAAATCATGGATATTCCCGGCTGCATCGTGAATCCCGAAATTTTAAAAGGGAATCGTTCTCAGTGGTCCGGTGGGTACATGTCTTATGCCAATACTGCACATCCTTTTACTGGAATTCAGATTACCGAAAAAGGACTTGATGAACTAGCCAAAATTGTCCATAATATCCGAGAAATGGTGGGCTATGATGTTCCTATGTCCACCGATCACTATGGGCATTTTGATTTAAATAACTGTATTCGCTTGGGCAAAGCGTTGGAGCCCTATCGATTGGCTTGGCTAGAGGATATGGTGCCTTGGCAAATGACACAGCAGCACAAAACCATCACGCAGGCATTGGAAACACCAACTACCACTGGAGAAGATATTTACCTACTCAATTATTTCAAGCCTTTGATTGATGAGCATGCTGTAGATATCATCCATCCTGACCTGGCCTCTTCTGGAGGCCTTTTGGAAACCAAACGAATTGGGGATTATGCAGAGGAAAAAGGGATATCCATGGCCATACACCAGGCTGGAACGCCTGTATCCTTTATGGCAAGTGTTCATTGCGCGGCAGCTACTCAAAATTTTCTTTCCCTTGAGCACCATTCCGTTGATGTTCCTTGGTGGGAATCCATGTTTACCAAGGTAGATGGGGTGAAAATGATTGATAAAGGTTATGCACCGGTACCTTTGACAGCACCAGGATTAGGAATTGAAATCAATGAGGAAGTGGTGAAAGTCCATTTGCACAAGTCAGATTCCAGCTATTTCGCACCTACCGACCAGTGGAATGAAAAGCGATCTCACGATAGAACCTATAGTTAATTTAAGCTATTCCTCCCCCTACCATTATTTAAGGGGGAAGATTTTTTTTATTTACTTTCCCTTATAATCCATTCTCATCTTGAACTCCAAATCACGCATCTTTCTATACCTGGCTATTGCATTATTGCTTTGCTTGATTTACACCATTCCAGCTGGCTTTCAGGTAGGAACGGGTTTAATTGCTGTTGGTTTTTTTCTTTTTATCGGCCTTTTTTTTCGTGGAAATGAGCAACTGAAAGGCTTTTCTTTTTCGGTTGTTATTTTCACAGTAGTAGCCTTGGCGATGTTTTTTCCTCTGTATTTCCAGGAAATTAACGGCTTTAAGCTTACTCAATTAATTAATCCACTGATTCAAATGATCATGTTTGGTATGGGGGCTACATTAAGCTGGAAGGATTTTGCAGCAGTTGCCCAAAGTCCCAAATCAGTCGCTATTGGTATTGTAGCACAGTTTGCCATCATGCCATTGGTTGGGTTTGTACTGACTAATCTAAGTGGGCTTGAGCCTGAAGTTGCCGCTGGAATTATATTGGTTGGTTGTGCCCCTGGAGGAACTGCCTCCAATGTGATTGCTTTTCTAGCCCGTGCCAATGTGGCTTTATCAGTGACACTTACTACCATTTCAACCCTTCTTGCTCCCTTTATGATGCCTGTCTTGATGAAATTACTGGCAGGACAATTCATTGAGATTGACCTTCTCAAAATGATGTGGGATATTTTTAAAATCATTTTGCTTCCAGTAGGAGCTGGTTTGCTCGTACATCAACTTTTAGGTAAAAATTCTGGATGGATTGAAAAACTCCTTCCACTAGTTTCCATGCTCGGTATTGCTTTGATTATTTTGGTGATTACTGCAGCTGGAAGAGATAGCCTTTTGGCTATGGGTCCAATTTTAATTTTGATCGTGTTCCTACACAATATGATGGGTTATGGTATAGGCTATGTTTTAGCCCGATTAATTGGTCTCAGTGAACAGGATGCCCGAACTATTTCCATTGAGGTTGGAATGCAAAATGCCGGATTAGCTTCAGGGCTTTCAAGTATTATGGGGAAAATCACTACGCTAGGATTGGCTTCTGCAGTGTTTGGGCCCATGCAAAATATTACTGGATCGATTGTGGCTACTTTCTGGAGCAAAAGAAAAAAAGGAATTGAACCTAGTTGAAATAGGATCTAAAAATTCCATTCCATAGGACATACCCATCTACATTTAAATGAAGTTGGTCCTGGATGTAGAGTTCGGGCCTTGCATTTCCCGCTGAATCGGTCAAAGTTGCCCAAGTATCAATAAAGCTTACACCCTCTTTACTTTTACTATATTTTTCCAATTGCTTGTTGAAAGACTGGTAAAGATCTTTCTTGGACCAGCGAGAAGGGCTGGGTTTGGCACCAATAAGGTAAATTTTCGTATTGGGAGCAGCAATTTGAATTCTCGTGACAATTCGATCCAAACTAGCCAAGATCTCTTCGGGTTCCACACCTGCCCAGAGGTCGTTGTCTCCTTCGTAAATAAAGACTCGCTTGGGGTCAAATTTTAGAACTAAGGGAAAAA
>JAQCJI010000082.1 GCA_027593175.1 Bacteroidota bacterium
CTTCATTTTTCCATTCAGGAGCCGCTGGATTGGGCACCTGTGGACCCTCTGCAAAGCCCACTCTAGCATGAATATGACCCACTGATTGGAAGATTTCTTGAAGAAGAGGGTCACTTTCGGTGAGAACTCGTTCGTGTACCACCATCCAATGGCTGATATCAAGGGTGTATTTTAAGTTTGGAAACCTCCGAAGCATGGCTAGAGATTCAGGCAGGGTATAGGAAAATCGACCCCGATGCGTTTCATGCAGGACTTCTATCCCCACTTTTTTTTCGTACCGGTCGCCCAGCGCTATAAATGCTAAATTCTGCTCCGGAGTCCAGAAGTCATTTCCTGTGTGACTGTTGACTTTGATGGGTTTCCAAGCTAAGATTTCTTGTAGTCCTACCTCATACACCCGGAAGGCTTCCTCAAAGGGTAGATTTCTGGCAGTGCCATGCAAAAAAATGACCTCGAGTTTGTGCTTTTTTAAGCCTTCTTTTAGGCTGTTTTTTTTTTCTTGACTAGTGGGCATCCACAGCTCTACCCCATCATAGCCTGCCGCTTTGGCTTTGGCCAAAAAGGCATCTATGGGAAGGGTATTCCCCCAGTCGGTCTGGAAGAAAAGGATTTTTTGCTGTGCGTGAAGACGCATCGGCAAGAGCAGAATAAGCAGGAGAAAAAAGGGTTTTAGGCACCTCATTCAGGCCATAATTTTTGTGATTAAATCCCCATGCACATCCGTGAGGCGGAAAGGCCTGCCTTGAAACTGATGGGTAAATCGCTCGTGGTCAAAGCCCATCAAATGTAAAATCGTGGCATGCAGATCATGTACTGAGGTGCGCTCCTCTAGCCCCGCAAAGCCAAAATCATCCGTGATGCCGTAACTCGTCCCTTTTTTCACGCCTCCACCGGCCATCCACATCGTGAAGGCATCCACGTGGTGATCTCTTCCCATAAATCCCATCTTTTTCCCTTCTCGGTTTTCTTGCATGGGCGTGCGCCCAAATTCCCCACCCCAAACGACCAGGGTTTCTTCCAATAGCCCCCGCTGCTTCAAGTCAAGCAGCAAGGCGGTCATTGGTCGGTCGATGCTGCGGCACTTGTTACGCAGACCCTTATCGATCGAGCCATCGTGATCGGTACCGTGTGTATCCCATCCCCAGTCGTAAAGTTGAACTACACGAACTCCCTTTTCCACTAATTTTCTAGCCAAAAGACAGTTGTTGGCAAAGGATTCCTCTCCAGGTTGGGTACCGTAGAGTTCATGGATATGGGCCGGTTCATCGTTGATGTTCATCACCTCTGGCACCTCGATTTGCATGCGGTAAGCCATCTCGTACTGATTGATCCGTGCAAGAATTTCGGGGTCGCCAAAGTTTTCAAAATCTTCTTTGTTGGATTGATTGATGGCTGAAATAACATGCTTTTTGAGTTCACGGGACATCCCATGGGGATCCTCCAGGTAGAGCACCGGGTCGCCTTTGGATCGGCATTGCACCCCCTGATAGACGGAAGGTAGAAAACCCGAACCCCAAACGCTCTTGCCTGCATCGGGGGTTTTTCCTCCAGAAGTCAAGACCACAAAGCCGGGTAAGTTTTGATTTTCAGTTCCTAGGCCATAAGTCACCCAGCTCCCCAAGCTGGGGCGCCCCAATCTCGGTGAACCGGTCTGCATAAATAATTGTGCCGGACCATGGTTAAACTGATCTGTATGCATGGCTTTTAAGAAAGCCACCTCATCGGCCACTTTGGAGAAATGGGGCAGGTAATCCGAAATCCAGGCGCCACTTTCTCCATGTTGAGAAAACTTGGCCTGCGGTCCCAGCATTTTGGGTACCCCGCGGATAAAAGCAAACTTCCGTCCCTCGAGCAAACTCGCAGGACAGTCTTGGTCGTGGTACTTGGCGAGCTCGGGTTTGAAGTCGAAGAGCTCCAACTGGGAAGGTGCTCCTGCCATGTGGAGGTAAATGATCGATTTTGCCTTGCCCAAAAAAGGAGCTGGCTGCGGAGAAAGGGGATTTAGATCCCGATCACTCAGGTTGAGGCCGCCATTGGCCGTGCCATTTTTTCCAAGCTCACAACCGAAAAGCAAGGGAGCCATGGCAAGGCCTCCCATTTTGCTGACGCAATCGAGCAGAAAATGCCTTCTCGTCTGAGTTTGCAGTTTTTGGCTGACCAATTCATTCAATAGCTTATCCAGGGACATGGGCTTAGGGCTTGGTTAAATACTCGTCTAAATTCATCATGGCATTCGCCGTTACCGCCAATGCGGCTAGTTCAGAGGATGCCCCTTGGAAGAACTCGGCTCTACCTTTTGGATCCTGATCAAATTCCGTTTTGGCAGTTGCAAAGAGCTGTATCATGCTTTTTTCCTTACTTTCTGAAATAGGCAAAAGCATCAGCTGTTTGTAAATTTCTTGGATGGCTGCGGCTGGATTTTTCCCAGACTTCACCCAGATTTTTTGACTCAAGGCCTTGGCCGCATCCAAGTACACGGGATCATTTAGGGTCACCAAGGCTTGCAAAGGCGTATTGGTCACAAAGCGCTTGCTGATACATACCTCCCTGCTTCCTGCATCGAAGGAAGTAAAAGAAGGGTAAGGGCTCGTTCGCTTGAGGAAGGTGTACACGCTTCTGCGGTACTTGTCCTCTCCCTCACTTTCTTTCCAAGATTCTCCATTGTACACCGTCTGCCAGATGCCCTCGGGCTGGGTAGGCATCACAGGGACACCATACATTTTGGGGCTGAGCAGCCCACTGCTGGCCAAGGCCTGATCACGGATCTGCTCCGCGGAAAGTCGGAATCGCGGCCCTCGCGCATACCATTGATTGTTCGGGTCCTTTTGATAGGCCGCTGTGCTGATCGTAGAAGATTGCTGGTAGGTAGCCGAGGTGACAATCTCTCGGATTAGCGATTTGATACTCCAATCGTAGTCCTGAACTATTTTCCAGGCCAAATAATCTAGCAGCTCGGGGTGACTCGGTGGGTCCGATTGGGTACCCATATCCTCAAAGGTAGCCGTCAAACCTCGGCCAAAAAGCTGATCCCAAACGCGGTTGACTAGGGTACGGGCGGTTAGTGGGTTTTCAGGTGCCGTCAGCCAGTAAGCAAAGCCCAAGCGATTGGCTGGCCATTCTTTTTTCCAGGTACCCAGTTCCTTCGGGGTTTTTGGACTTACCTTTTCGCCCGGTACCATCCAGTTGCCCCGCTCAAATACAAAGGTGGGACGAGCCATGTAGTCTGGATTCTCGATTAGAATCGGAAGTTGGGTTCCTCTCACCTGAAGTAGCTCCTCCCAGGATTTTTTCAAAGCGGTAAAGCCCAGCTTCTCTTTTCCTTTCAGACTTGGAACAAAGGCAAACCAAACGATGGAAGAGGTATGTTGCTGAGCTGCCACTCTCGGATTTTGAGCTTCGAAGTACAAATTGACTTTACCTTGCAGGGGCTTGAAAGGGATTTCGCGGATCAGTTCCCCTTGAGTTTTGTTGATCACAAAGCTGGCCAGGATTTCCCCGGCAGGGCCATCTTTCCGGATCGTCATTTTGGTTCCGTCTACTCCAGACCAGTAGTTGAGGAGGACTTGGTCTGAGCCCTTCGTATCGATGTTTTTATACAATGCAGATCCTCCCGGCCACAATCCTAGCCATTTGGTATCGATCAATTCGGCATTTTTAAAATCCGTGGCGAGGTGCGCGGCATATTTCGGCTCATAGAATTTCAGGAAGTTGGCCCGTTGCTTGGCGCTCATTTTTCCTTCATTTCCTGTGGCCCAGTTTACAATCTGATCCACTTTAGCTTGGTCCTCCACTTCGTAGAACCGGAGTTTGGGCTCTTCGTCGTGGGTATCCTCATCCCGAGTATTGTTGAAAAAGGCAAGGGACTGGTAGTACTCTTCGTGCCGGATGGGGTCGTAGGGGTGGCTGTGGCATTGCACACAGGCCATGGTGGTACTTTGCCACACTTCAAAAGTAGTGTTGACCCGATCCAAAACGGCGGCCACACGGAATTCTTCATCTTCGGTTCCCCCCTCGTCATTGTTCATCGTATTGCGGTGAAAAGCCGTGGCCGTGAGTTGATCCTGTGTGGGGTCAGGAAGAAGATCTCCTGCCAACTGCTCGATCGTAAACTGGTCAAATGGCTTGTCTGCATTTAGGGAACGAATCACCCAATCCCGGTAGGGCCAAAAGGTACGGGAAACGTCCCGCTCATAGCCTTTGGTATCTGCATAGCGTGCGAGGTCAAGCCACCAGGTAGCCCATTTTTCGCCATAGGCATCCGCATTTAGTAACTGATCTACGGCTTGTTCGTGGCTTATTTTTCCAGAGTAAAAGTCACTGACTAGGGCTTCAGATGGGGGCAAACCGGTAATATCCAAGGCAACTCGACGGAGAAGCCTCATTGGATCTTCTTTTGGAGCAGGGCTTACTCCTTGGGTGCTGAGTTGCTCCTGCACGAAAAAATCGATCGGTGCGAGCGCTTGGGCGTCATTTCCTCCCAAGCCTGCGGTAGTGAGCTTACTAGGAAGTTGAGGGGCCTTTACGGGTTCATAAGCCCAATGCTTTCCCCACTTAGCACCTTGATCAATCCAATTCTTGAGCAGTTCAATTTCTTCTTCTGAGAGTTGGGCTCGCTGGTAGGGCATCCGCGTCTCGGGGTCGGAGTGCGTGAGGCGCTTGATCAGCTCACTTGAGGAGGAGCTTCCGGGCACGATCGCAGGATGTCCTGATTCGTTAGCTGCAAAGGCCTCCTCTTCGAAGAGGAGACTAAATCCCCCATTCTTTTTCACACCTCCATGGCAGGAGATGCAATGTTTGTTGAAAATAGGTTTGATATCCGTACTAAAATCCACCTCTTTTTCTGGGCCGAAAAAGTAGAACCCGATGAGGGTGACCCCAATCAAGACAGAAAAAAGTAACGCGAGGCGGTTGGTGAGCATAGTCTGAAATGAAGTATTTAAATTTATTTAATTTCAAAATAGAATACAAGGAAAGCGGCACAAAGGGGCTCAACTATAAAAATCTCTGTAATCTTGAAATCTCCTAGGTGACATCCTATTTTTCATTATTTTAGCCAAGTATGAACAGTCACTCATCCACCCTCAAACGAAGTTTGGGCCTAGTTGGCTTGACCGCCACCGGCGTCTGTTCGATGATCGGAGCCTCTATCTATGTGGTTCCATTTATGATTCAGCGGAATGTTCCCGGAATTGGCCCTTATGTACTTCCTGCTTTTTTGTTTGCCTCGATTCCAGCAATTTTTGCTGCCCTGGCCTACTCTATTTTAGCCTCTGCCATGCCTAGAGCGGGAGGCTCTTACCTGTATGCCAGCAGAGCACTACACCCTTTTTGGGGATTTGTCGCGAGCTTTTCCCAATGGTTTGGCTTGTCTATCGTCATCGGAGTCATTGCCTATGTGGTGATTCCCTTTTTTAGGGACCTTGCCTTTGCTTTGAACTGGACTTTGTTAGCCTATTGGTTAGATCAAGGGCCAGTCCGAGTGGTACTTGCTTTGGCGATTCTTTGGTCTTTCATTGGAATCAATATACTCGGTTTGACCTTTTATGAGCGGACACTCATTCCGCTGATGGTTCTAATGCTTGTATTGGGACTGGTAGTGATTGGTGGAGGTTTGAGTTATTCCCAGGAGGAATTTTTGGCGGCCCTAGCTAGTAAAGAAGGCAGGTCTGTTGACCTAATTGAGGTTCCCTTCAACTGGACCACTTTTTTATCGGCATCGGCCATTTTATTCTCGAGCTATATTGGATTCGACTCCATTGCTCAGGCCGGTGGAGAGGCCAAAAACCCTGTTCGTAACCTTCCCCGAGCCATCGGATTGGCCATTACCTTAGTTGGCTTGTTTTACATTTCCTTTACCTATGCGGTCTACCACACGGTTCCTTGGCAATTTGTAGCTGAGGAGGCCCTTTCCAAAGACCTGACTGCAGCCGGCCTACTTTCCATTCTCCTTCCTTCAGGAATTGGTATCGCCATACTATTAGGTGCTGCCATTGCCCTGCTCAATGACCTGCCAGCGATGATCCTATCTGTTTCTCGCCTCGTATTTGCCTGGGCAGAAGACGGGATTTTCCCCAAAAGCCTGGCAGGGATTCATCCCAAGTACCATACGCCTATACAAGCCATACTCTTAAGCGGAGCGGTTTCTTCTCTAGGAATTTTGGGCAGCCACTTTGCAGGAGATTTCTTCCTCGGGATCGATATTATGGTGACCTCCATGTTGGTTAATTTTATTTTTATGTGTCTTTCAGTGGCCTGGTTACCCATAAGAAATCCTAGCCTGGCCCAGCAAATTAAGATTTTCCCCAGCAGATTAGGAAGAGCAATCCTCGTCGGAATCGGCAGTATTTTTCTCATCTGTTTTCTACTGATCCACACCTACAAAGATGTCACATCATCGGTCGACTCCTGGTATTTTCATTCCACTTGGATCTGGTTGATCGTGATGGGGATGGCTGTACTCTTGTTTTTTATTCGTTGGGAAAAACTAAAAAAGACAAGCCCAGACCTACTCGAAAAATTTTCAAAGTTACCCTAAGAAACTATGACCCTTTCAAAATATACGGAACTCGCGCCGGGCTTGACGATCAGCCGAGCACTTACTGGGCTTTGGCAGATTGCAGATCTAGAACGTGATGGCACCAAGGTCAATCCTGTGGAAGCCGCGAGGAACATGAAAGCCTACCTCGATGCGGGATTTACCACCTTCGACATGGCAGACCACTATGGGTCAGCAGAGGAGATCGCTGGCGTATTTCGTGAAACCTACGGGTCTGATTCTACGCAATTTTTTACCAAATGGGTTCCCTCCCCGGGAAAAATCACCCCTGCCCAAGTGAGAGAAGCGGTGGAAACCGCCTTGACGCGAATGAAAACGGATCAAATCGACCTGATGCAGTTTCATGCCTGGCAATATGCACATCCCAGTTGGGTGGACTGCCTTTTCTGGCTTCAGGAACTAAAAAATGAGGGGCTGATTCGACACCTGGGCCTAACCAATTTTGATACGGCCCACCTCCAGGTGGTGGTCAATTCAGGGATAGAGGTGGTTTCCAATCAGGTCTGCTATTCCCTCCTAGATCAACGGGCAGCTGGGGAAATGACCCAACTGTGCTTGACCCATGGGGTAAAATTGCTGGCCTTCGGAACCGTGGCAGGAGGGTTCCTTTCGGAAAAATGGCTGGGGAAACCAGAGCCGGTTTTGAGTGAATCCTTGACCTGGTCTCAAATGAAGTACAAACGATTCATCGATGCCTCCGGAGGATGGGAGCGCTTCCAAAACCTCCTCCAAACACTCCAACCCATAGCCCAGAAACATGGGGTAGGCATTGCAACCTTGGCGAGTCATTACATGCTCCTTCAACCCGCTGTGGCTGGGGTGATCATTGGTGCGCGATTGGGCAAAAGTGAACACCTCGCTGAAAACGAAGGGTTGTTTTCGATCCAATTGGATGAAGTGGATCGTGCCAGTATCCAAAGTTCTTTAAGTAGCCTCCAAAAAATCCCGGGGGACTGTGGTGATGAGTACCGCAAGGCTCCCTTCCTTACCGCATCGGGTGATTTAAGCCACCATATCGACGGCTTGCCGAGTCCATATCCCACCCAAGAGGGAGTAGATGGGCGGATCAAAGCCCTGAGCGGCACCATTTGGGAAGATATCGCAGGCTTCAGCAGGGCCGTCCGAAAAGGAAATCACATTTTGGTATCAGGCACAACTGCCACCCATGGATCAGTCCAAATGGGAGGAGATGATCCTGCTGCGCAAATGCATTTCATCATTGATAAGGTCGAGGGTGCTATTCGTGCGCTTGGGGGCAGCCTGGAGGATGTGGTGCGCACGCGGATTTTTGTGCAGCGCGCATCCGATTGGGAGGCGATATCCCGAGCACATGGGCAGCGCTTTACTGGAATTCAGCCCGCCAATACCCTGGTCCAAGCCACCCTGATCGGTGACGGCTACCTCGTGGAGATGGAAACAGATGCCCTACTTTCTTAGGGAGAAACTTAGGGCAAGCTATTCGAGTAAACAGGTCTCGTGACGCTGAATTACTATTTTAACTTTGCTTTTTAAAAATTGGGGAAGCCACATTCGGCTTCCTTTTTTTGGATCGAGATTTCAACTCAGTTTTTTGTTGCTCATCCAATTGATACGGTTGGATCAGGAGCTTGACTGGCAAATTCAAGCCCTCCGCGAGATTTCGGATCATGTCAATTGTCATTCCTCTTTTCTTCGTTAAAACAAGGCTAACCGTAGTTTTACTACCGATGAAGGGAATAAGATCCTTGTCCTTCAGACCCTTTCTTTCCATCGTCTCCTTAACTGCTGCAATCGGATCCGGTAGCGAGATGGGGTAATGCTCCTTTTCGTATTGCTCGATTAAGAGCACCAACAGTGCTGCCTCCATCCCTTCGGAACTAGCTGGGTCTGCTTCAAAAATTTTGGTAAGTCGTGCAAGGGCCTGCTCGTATTCCTTCTCCGTTGTAATTAATTTATCCCACTTCATAAGGTTAAAGGTTTTCTGTTAGTATTGGTTCACCGTAGCGGCGTCTATTCGATCGTATTCAGCATGTGTGCCAATAAACTTGATAAACACCCACTGCCTTGGATAACTCAGTTGCACAATTAAGCGGTACTTATTTCTAGCAATGTTGAACACCACCCGGTTGTTTTTAATTGGATCGGCATCCGGAAAATCTTGTAAAACATCCGAAGGTTTTTGCCAATCCACATGCTTGGTCACCGCAATCCAGGTTTGTAGGCTTGATTTTGAGTTCGGATGCTTTTTGTAAAACGCAATCAGATGTTTTAATGCTATTATATTTTTCAAGGCTTGCGATTGAAAGGTGAAAGATATTAAAACGTTTTCAAATTGAAAACTTTTTGCTTTTTTATTGTTTAAAAATTAAAAGTTGCTCTGGCTACAAATCCTTCCTTGTTGCTTCCCTTGCTAGACAATGCTTGTAGAGAACGTATTCCCAAAGAAAGATTGGAGGGGTAGCTCACAAGGCAGCTATCAAATGCTCCGCTGTAGGATAAGAAAACAGTGTTTCGAATTAAAAAATGAAATGGAAAAATAGATTTCAGAAAAATCAAAGCCCTAGGGCCACAAAACCAGTATACGGCGAACCCCAAAAAAGGATGCCCTTGGA
>JAQCJI010000015.1 GCA_027593175.1 Bacteroidota bacterium
GATCAAAACTCTACTCCCCCAGGCCTGCATTGGCGTGGACGTGATTGTAGGTTTCCCTGGGGAGACCGACGAACTCTTTCTAGAAACCTACAACTTTCTGAACGAGCTAAACTTCTCCTACCTCCACGTATTTACGTATTCGGAGCGTGCCAATACTCGTGCTGTGGACATGGACGGGGTGGTACCGATGAAAAAACGAAACGAGCGCTCCAAGATGCTCCGCATTTTATCCGAGAAAAAGCGCCGTAAATTTTACGAGGAAAATCTAGGCCAGACCTTTACCGTACTTTTTGAAGAGGACATTGAAGACGGCATGATGCATGGGTTTACCGAAAACTACATCCGCGTCGCCGCCAAATACGACCCCATGCTGATCAATGAACTGAAGGTTGTGACCTTGGACGCCATTTTAGCTGATGGGAATGTGGGGGTGCGGGAACCTGAATTGGTTAGTTGAATAACTACTTAATTGATTAACTGGTTTACCGAAGGTTAAACGCCAGCCTGCCGCAGGCTGGTTAAAAATGTTAAGTGCCTACTAATCCAAACAGATTTCAAGTTACAAAAGTAGATTCACTGAACCCCAAAGGGGTATTACAATTATGACCGCGGGTGAAACCCGTGGTTTGAGAATGTATTACATTAAGAGCCCTGAAGGGGCGATACTATTAGGTCACGCCCCTTCAGGGCTTAAGGATATCCCGTAAAAAGTTACCCCCGGTTTCATTGGGGGTCATCGATGTTTCGACCCTTCGGGTCTTGCCAAGAAATTAACATTCAAAAAATGGATGAAGAAATTAGTTCAATGAATTTATTGATACCACCAAAATCCTACGAATAGATTCAACCTCACAAATCCTTTGCGTCTTATGCGTCTTTGCGCGAAAAACCCTTATCCGCCGCGGCGGACCAACACCATCCCTACTCGACTCGGAACATACAACAACAGCTCCTGATTAGCATTGGTGGGGTAGATCAACTTACTATCTAAGCGGTCAAAGCCTCCAAATTCGGGTGCGTCGGACTGCAAGACCATTTGGTAATCCCCCGCACTAGGTACCGGAATCGCTAATCCCCCGAAGGAATCACTGGGATGAAAGCCAAACACAAAAATCAGGTTGCCACGGGTGTAGGCCAGCACCTTTTTATTGGGCTCTAGGTACAATTGGCTTGCTGGCCCAGCGGCCAAATTTGGATAGCGGGTAGCCAAACCAATCATAGCCTTATCCCAAGCAGCTAGTTGCTGGTACCGCAACAAGGGATCATCTACCAGGGACCACTGCCGGCGGGCATACTGGTAGCTCCAGTCGTTGCCCTCCCGGGGAAAATCCACCCATTCGGGGTGTCCAAACTCATTGCCAATAAAATTGAGGTATCCTTCTCCACCCAGCGTGAGGGTAATCAAGCGGATCATCTTGTGTAAAGCAATCCCGCGGTCGATGACTAGGTTTTGCTCCAGGACGGACATGGAAAAATACATTTCCTTGTCCATCAACCAAAAGGCAAGGCTCTTGTCCCCAACCAAGGCCTGGTCGTGGCTTTCCGCATAGGCGATGGATTTCTCTTTCGCTGGGCGGTTAGTAAGCTCATGCCAAAGCTCAAATAGATCCCATTGCTCGTCCGTTTTGTGCTTTAGCGTGCGGATCCAAAAGTCCGGAATACCCATGGCCAAGCGAAAATCAAATCCAATCCCCCCCACGGAGATCGGTAGGCTCAGCCCTGGCATTCCACTCACCTCTTCTGCAATGGAAATAGCATCAGGATTCAAGGAATGAATCAGCGTATTGGCCAACTGAAAATAAGTCAACGCCTCCTCATCCACGCCTTCGTCAAAGTAGCGGTAAGCGCTATCAAAAGAGATTAGCCCATGATGGTGATACAGCATGGAAGTGGCCCCATCAAAGCGGAAGCCGTCGAAGTGGAATTCCTCCATCCAGTAGCGAATGTTGGAGAGCAGAAACTGTTGCACCTCCCATTTGTCGTAGTTGAACAATTTGGAGTCCCAACCTACATGGTAGCCGCGATCTCCAACATGAAAGTAGCAATCATCCGTACCGTCAAACTTGTTTAATCCCTCATTGGTATTATTAACCGCATGCGAATGCACCAAGTCCATAATCACTGCGATGCCTAGGGAATGCGCCGTATTAATTAAAGACTTGAGTTCCTCCGGGGTTCCAAACCGTGATGAGGGCGCAAAAAAGTTGGATACGTGGTAGCCAAAAGATCCGTAGTAGGGATGCTCCATCACGGCCATGAGCTGAATGGCGGTGTATCCCGCAGCTTTGATGCGCGGAAGGATGTATTGTTCAAATTCACTGTAAGTCCCCACCACTTCTTTTTCCTGCGCCATCCCCACATGGCACTCGTAGATCAGGGGCATTTGGAGGGATTTTTTCGGGGAAAAGGATTTGTCAGTCCAGGTAAACTCTTGCGCTGGAAACCAGAGTTGCCCAGCAAAATCCTTGGTCTCCTCATCCTGCACCACGCGACGGATGGATGCGGGTATGCGGTCCAGGTCGCTGTCGTTGGCACCGATCACCCGAACCTTCAGTTTGCTGCCATGAACAAAGGAGTATTGGTATTGGCTCTGGGGCAAGAAGATTTCCCAATCCCCTCGGCTATTTTTTTGTAGTGGGTGGGAATTTCGGTTCCATCCGTTGAAATCCCCGATGAGGTACAGGGCTTTGGCATGGGGAGCCCATTCTCGGTAGGTCCATCCTTTACGAATGAGGTCAATGTGGATGCCATAGTATTCATGGCTACTTGAAAATTCAACGATACTTCCGGCATAGTCATTAATGGCGCTGTGTGCCGCTTGGAAGCGGGCATGGCGCCGCTGGATTACTTCAGCATAAGGCTGCAACCAGCTTTCTCCGTCAAGAAGTGCGAATGAAGTAGACACAAAAAATTAGGTTTAGAGATGGAGAGTGAAATTAGAGAAAAAGGTTGGAAGTAGGAGAAAAAAAAGCGCTTCAATAATGTAATATGCGTACTAATTGTAAGATTTTTAGTATCACCACCTTCGGGGCTCAAGGAAATATTTATCACACTAACCCCGGGCTGCACCCGGGGTCATAATCGTAATGCCCTTACAGGGCTTTTTTCTAGTCCAAAAAGACCGTAGTGGTTTAAAAATCACTGGTATAACGACCCGAAGGATCGATACTTTGATTACCCCCAGAATAACATGGCGCATAATTGTTTAAAATATCAAAGTCCGCCGCGGCGGACGATACTACTTTTACAATAAAAAAAACGGCTCCTTTCAGAGCCACTTTTTCTACTTAAACTTATCCCAAAATTACTTCGCAAGATCAAATCGATCCAAATTCATCACCTTATTCCAGGCGGAAACAAAGTCCTTCACGAATCGGGATTTCCCATCTTCGCAAGCGTATACTTCCGCAAAGGCACGGAGCTCGGAGTTGGAACCGAAAATCAAATCTACACGAGTACCTGTCCACTTTGGCTCGCCAGTCTTGCGGTCACTTCCTACAAAGACGGTTTCCTTGTCAGAAGTAGCTCTCCAGGTAGTACCCATATCCAATACGTTAACGAAGAAATCGTTAGTCAACTGCCCAGGTCTGGCGGTAAATACCCCATGCTTGTCTCCATCCCAGTTGGCACCAAGGACACGCATACCACCTACCAAGGCAGTCATTTCAGGAGCGGTAAGGTTCAACAACTGCGCTTTATCTACCAAAGCCTCCTCTGCCTTTACGCTGCAATCGGCACTCATATAGTTTCTAAATCCATCTGCCCATGGCTTCATCCAAGCGAAAGATTCTACTTCAGTTTCTTCCTGAGACGCATCCATACGACCTGGAGTAAATGGTACATTAACTGCATGTTCGGCATCTTTTGATGCTTTTTCAATCGCTGCTACACCTGCCAAGACGATCAAATCTGCCAAAGAAACTTTCTTTCCTCCGGTAGCTATTGCATTGAATTCCTCTAGGATGCTAGTCAACACCCCCAACACCTTATTGAGTTGCGCAGGATTGTTGGCTTCCCAGTTTTTCTGAGGCTCCAAACGAACTCGTGCACCATTGGCACCACCACGAAAATCTGAACCACGGAAAGTGGATGCAGACGCCCAAGCGGTAGAAACTAGTTCCGATACAGTCAAGCCAGCCGCTAGAATATTGGCCTTCAAAGCAGCAATGTCTGCCCCATCCACCAAAGGATGATTTACTGTAGGAATTGGATCTTGCCAAATCAAGGTTTCTGCAGGCACTTCAGGACCTTTGTAACGGGCCTTAGGTCCCATGTCGCGGTGAGTCAATTTGAACCAAGCTCTAGCAAAAGCATCTGCAAAGTATTCAGGATCCTCGTAGAATTTGCGCGATACTTTCTCGTAAGCTGGATCAAAACGCATGGATAAGTCTGTGGTCAACAAAAACGGCTTGTGGAACTTGCCAGGAACATGCGCATCAGGGATAATAGCTTCTGCATTGATTGCCTCCCATTGCTGTGCTCCAGCAGGGCTATGAACTAGCTTCCACTCGTACTCAAACAAGAACTTGAAGTAGTCGTGTCCCCACTTGGTAGGGGTAGAGGTCCAAGCACCTTCCAAACCGGAAGTGATGGTGTCGGCACCATGGCCCGTACCGAATGTACTGTTCCAACCGGTGCCCATCTCTTGAATGGGTGCTCCAGCAGGCTCAGGGCCTACGTATTTTTCTGCATCTGCTGCACCGTGGGTTTTACCGAAGGTATGTCCCCCTGCAATCAAAGCAACGGTTTCCTCATCATTCATGGCCATACGACCAAAGGTTTCACGGATGGCTTTTGCTGCCAAAAGTGGGTTAGCCACCTTGTCTGGACCTTCTGGATTGACATAGATCAATCCCATTTCTGTAGCTCCTAGCGGATGGGCTAGTGCTTCTGGGTTACGGTGGGAAACCCATTCCGTCTCATTACCCCAGAAAATATCTTGTTCTGGCTCCCAGATGTCTGGACGACCTCCACCAAATCCGAAGGTTTTGAAGCCCATGGATTCCATAGCCACATTGCCCACTAGGACCAAGATGTCTGCCCAAGATAATTTCTGACCGTATTTTTGCTTGATTGGCCAAAGGAGCAAGCGTGCTTTGTCTAGGTTGGTATTGTCAGGCCAGGAGTTGAGCGGAGCAAAGCGCTGTGCGCCTGTACCTGCACCTCCACGGCCATCTTGAACACGGTAGGTACCTGCCGCATGCCAAGACAAACGCACCATGAAAGGTCCATAGTGGCCGTAATCTGCTGGCCACCAGTCTTGAGAGGTAGTCAAGACCTTTTCAATGTCTGCCTTTACCTCAGCGAGGTTGAGGCTTTCAAATTCTTTGGCGTAGTCAAAGCCTTCTTCCAAGGGATTGGAGAGGGTAGAATGCTGACGCAAAATGTTTAATTTCAGTTGATTAGGCCACCAATCTTGGTTTTGCATGCCCTTGCCTGCTGCTGCAGCCATGGAACCGTTGTGGAAAGGACATTTTGCGATGTCGCCTCCGTTTTTTCCGTGTGTATCCATTGTATGTATGTTAGTTTATCGAGAGAAGGTGCTAAGTTAATAAAAGAAAAATGTATGTAATTATTTTTTCGATTGATAAAAACTATGAGCTATATCAGGAATTGAAGGAAGGTAGAAAAATGGTGGTATAAGTGTTGAAAAATCTCTGTTTCACTAAAAAAAATCCCCCCGCAATTCTGCGGGGGTATTTCTACCAAATAAATTTTTACTTCTTCCTCTTCTGCGCGGCGGTCCACTCCATGATGGTGACTGGGCGGCCGTTGAGTAGGACGGCGGAACCGTCAAAATCGGTGCGTGCGACGTTCGCATGAGAATATACCCAGGACCAGTGGCCATTGTAATGGAAATTGGTCCCCCCATAAAAGCCCGTCACATCCGTCACGTTATCGTAATAGGATAAAATCACATTTTTGGCTCCCGCTTGCTTCATTCTGTGGTACAACGGCACCACTGTTTCATCCGGCTTGGTGGTCATGTCGTCCTTGGCATGCACAAACCAAATCGGAGTCTGCTTGAGTGATTGCAACTGCGCATCACTGACAAACTCATTGTTGTAAGCAAGTGCGGAGATGTAGCCTGCAGCAAAGTAGCTTGGATGCTCCAAAATCAATTTGAGCGACAGGTACCCACCATTGGAACAGCCGCCTACATAAATACGAGTCGGGTCAACCAAGGGATTCTTTGCCACAAAATCTTCAATCAACGCAAATACAGCCGCATTGTAAATGTCATTCGTTTTTCCGCGGGTCATGCCCTCCCCTGCGTTCATCCAGAAGGTAGGCGTTTGTGGCGCCAAGACGAAGGCCCCTTCCCCAAAGAGGGTTTGAATCTCTGGCGAAGCATAGTTGAAGGCCTTGTTGCCCATCAGTGCGATGCTAGGATCGGTACCTCCCTCTCCTCCACCATGAAGCCAGATGATTAAGGGTGCTTTGGTAGTCAGTTTTTTCGGAGAAAAAGCTCCATAAGTCAATGTAGTTCCCTGATGGGTAAATGTTCCGGATAGGTCAAACTCATCCAGGATAGGACGCACTCGGCCTTTTTCCTGGTTCCAGGTAGCCCCTGTTTTGCCATGAATGACCGTGACCCCGTAGTCAATCCACACGTTGGAAGCACGGTTGCCCATACGCAAGTACTGAATGCCCGATCCTAAAGGATTTACAGGACTTACGGCCAATACCAAAGTCAAATGGGATCCATTTTCCATACGATTCCCCTTTTCATCCGAGGAATAGGTGTAAACGACTGAACGCTTCCCGGAAGCTTGCGAGACAGGAATTTCCCCATCCTTGGAACTTCGTGTCACAAATACCTCAAAATCTGAAAGGGTAGTTTCTTTACTGGCTTTCAGGTCGTGGAGTACCACCTTGCTTGCAGCCGGCCCCCAATCAAAACCTTCCATCACTAAAGTGTAGGTACCTCCTAGATTTGCTGCAGGTGTACTCGCCCACAAACAGACACAAGACAAAAAGAAAAGGAATGCAAGCGATAGGATCTTTTTCACAGGAGCATGGGTCAACAGTTATTGAGGAATAATATTCAAAAAAAAATGGAGTTATTCACCAAAAAACTTTTCAATCGTTAAAAATAGCAGCGAGGGATCAAATCCGTTGGGCTGAGGGCACTCATTCAAAACAACAAACAGGCAGATTTCAGTTGAAATCAGCCTGTTTTATTATGAAAAGCCTTGAGATGACCTATTATTAAAAGTAGCGCTTATTCGTAGCGCAAGGATTCGATGGGATCCAGTTTGCTTGCCTTGAAAGCAGGGATATAACCCGCCAATAAGCCCACGATGATACAAATCACAAAGGATACAATCATCCAGAGCCATGGAACTAAGAATCCGCCCGGGCCAATATAGTTGGCAATCACGTTGCCAATCAAAATGCCAAGTATCATCCCAAAAATACCTCCAATCAAGCAAATGGTGATTGCCTCAATCAGAAACTGCTGGCGAATAAGCAATGGCGTAGCGCCCAAGGCTTTTCGGATACCAATCTCACGAGTTCGCTCGGTCACCGACACCAGCATGATATTCATCAAGCCGATAGCCGCACCCAGTAAGGTGATAAAACCGATGCCAAATCCTCCGATGCGTAGGTATCCGGCCACTTCCTCCAAACTTTCGGCTACTGACTCACTCTTGGCCAACTCGAAGGAATCTTCTTGCGCGACGCGATCCTGACGGATTTTACGCATGATTCCTATAGCCTGTCCCATTTCATAGTCGATTTTGCCTGGATCAGAGACCACACCCGTAATGCGGTAGTTAAAGGTGCCACGCAAATCTAGTTTGGCAGCATTGTCAATGGGGATCAAAATCTGTCGATCTGATCCTTGGTCCTGCCCAACACCACCCTGCTTATCAAGTAATCCTATGATGGTGTAGGATTGGCCAAAAATGGTTAAGGTTTGGTTGATGGACTCTTCACCTGCCGTAAAAAGCGTTTCCTTTAGCTCCTTACCTATGATCGCTACATTTTTTCCGTAACGTACATCCATCTGGGAGAAATTTCTGCCCTTTAACAACTTTATAGCTTTTGTAGCTAGGTAGTTTTCGTCTCCTCCACGAATACGAATGTTAGGATTGGTTTTTTTAGAACCTCTTTTGATTTCGGCGGTGCCGGATACGGTGGTGAATATGGTAGAAATGCCGTTGGATGCATATTCCTCCTTGAAACTTACCGCCTCTCGAAAGGTAATATTAGGATAGGTTTTTTCAGTTTTTCCTTGCTGCACGATCCTACGGCCTTGAGATCCACTGCTACGAATGTCGAAGGAATTGGCTCCAAAACCGGCAAAACTCTCCACGATCTGCGCCTTGATTCCATCAATGGCAGTGAGCATACCCACCAAGGAGGAAATCCCGATTGCAATGATGGCACCTGTTAAAACCGTTCTCAAAAGGTGCGCCTTTACCGAGGTAAATGCTTCTCGGACATTTTCGATCAAATTCATGTTGTGTTCGTTTTGGAACAGTGCTGGTAAAAATGATTACTTATCAAATGGAAGTATATATAAAAATTAGAGTTCATGGCAAGTTACTTGGGTTTTTTAAGGAGAACGAAAATTTCTCACTTTTTTTAAACTACAAGGCACAAGACTCATACAGGCGAGAGTCAAGAGACTTGGCTTATTTTCTCGCTCCTTAGTTTTTTGGCTCGCAAAGACGAAAAGATAGAGCCCGGTCAACACTAATCAGGGATTGACATAATTAGTGCATTGTACTTGGTGCTTAGTACTTTGTACAATTTTTCAATCAAACAAATACCAACTTATCCCTAGATCCAAAAACGAACGGTAGCCCGTATAATCCGGAGTAACAAAATACCCTTCTTGAGCCATAAGCCCAGCATTTAGGTGATTGTACTTGAATAATACCCGAGTTCGGTTGATTCGGAAGTCAAGAAAAAGATCCAATACTGGGTAGCCTACCACCTCGAAGTTATTTTGGAGATGAAATTGCTGCAAGGAAGGTTGGTACCCATCTGCAAAAAAGGAAGAGCGAAACCGCAGGTCCAAGCCCATTTGCACATACACATTTTCATCAAAAAGCGGCCCGTCAAAATACACCTTGGTATTATTATACCAAGCAGGAATTCGAAGTGCATCGGATGATTCGCCACTCACTTTGGTGTAGATCAACTCAGAATCTATCCTGAATTTTTTACCAATAGGAAGGGAAGCCTTGACTGCTGGCATCAACAAAAAGGCCTGCCCTATAGCCTGCTGCGCCTTTAAATCCGTTCCTACAAAAACATAATTATTGATGCGCGTCAAGGTCAAACTCGGGCGCAGTTGGATTTTTTCCAAAGGAACTTTAACCGTTCCTTTGACCTGATCTACACCGATGTCACTAAAGTCATTGCTCCACTCACGGTGATTTCCGCGGTATTCCTGATGAAACAAACTTGGCTTGTACAAGGCCTTGGTGTATTCTACATCCAGCCAAGGGGAGATAAATAGCCCATGCAATCGAAAATTACCCGGCAGCAAATACTCCCCATCCGCCTGAAGCTGCCAGGTATCGGAAAGCTTGCCGATCAATTCCCCTCCTACATACAATTCGGTAAAGGAACGGGTAGGGTCAGTCAGTTGGGGTGACCAACGGTTGCCATTCCGCAACTTTGCATAGGTGTTGTAATAAAATTGCTTCACTGTTCCCTTGATTCCAAACTCATTTCTCCACTCTGCAAAATCGTTCTGGTTTTGGGTGCTGTCCCTATTTATCAAGCGCTCTTTGGGGAAAAACAGGGAGTCGGAACTAGCGAGCAGAGATTCAAAAACTAGGCTTTGGATTTTGCGATCCAGCACATGGTAAAACTGAAGGCCATTTCCCAGTTTAAACTCCTGATACAGGTGGTATTCCTGTCTCAACTCTCGGGCTCGGGTATTTTGCAGCCAAACCTTGGCATCCTCGTAGGTAAAATAAATAGAGGTAGTATCTACGGTAGGTGGGATGATCCCGCCGATATCATTGACTACATGCTTCATTCGAGAAAAGGATCCCAAAAGCCAGTACCTCCCGTTTTCAGAGCGGTAGTTGGTATGAAATGCATACCCATTCTGTACCACCATGTGGTCATCTCTCTGGGAGGGATTCAGGGTCTTTCGCACCCGCTGCGTAGAAAAATCAAAGCCAATATTCCAGTGTGGATTCACATTTCTCGCAAAAGATAAGTCAAGCATATTTCGATGTCCACCCCCAAAAAAGGCAGCCATTTCTGTAAATGGGGACTTACTATCGTAATACTTGCGCTGGGAAGGATCCTCAAAATAAAGGTCGTAGGCATCAAAGCCAGAGCTCTGGCCGATTAGGTCAGGAAGTCCAAAATATACTGGCTTGGCTGCACTTCCGATATTACCTAAATCCTGGTACTTCCACCCCGACTTGGCTACGGGGTCGTAATTGTGAAAATTATTGAGTAAAGTATCCGCCTCATAGAGTACAAGACTATTGCGCTTGATGGCCTGCTCGTAAAAATACAGGGTGGTCTTGGGCCCATACACCTGCTTGGTACTGTCATCGAGTAGCGTTCTACGACCCTCTTGGTCTTCTATTTCTTTTGGGTCAGCCAACTGTTTACCAGGACGTGCAGCAGCTGGATTTCCCGGATTTAGGGGTTGTGTTGGACGAGGAATAGGGCGCTGCCCAAAAGCAGTTTGACCTGCTAGAAGGATAAGGAATATCGCTAAACTAAAAAGCTTCCTGGTCACGGGTGGAAAAGGGTTTGACGCAGCCTATGTAGCAGCAGTTTCTGTTGACTTGGCTCTAGCGCTACCTTAATAGGCAGCGCAAAAATCGGAATTTTAGACCAGATTCCTGTAGCAGCGAGTGATTTAAATTTCACTGCATCTTTTTCTGTGGTCAGCAGCACCACCTCGTTTTCTTTTTCCTGAGCAAGGAGATTCACAATTCGTACTGCATCGCTATCCGCATAGCTGTAATGGTCAGGAAAGGGAAAAGTAGCTAACACCTCAAA
Source organism: Bacteroidota bacterium (assembly GCA_027593175.1). Lineage (GTDB taxonomy): Bacteria > Bacteroidota > Bacteroidia > Cytophagales > Cyclobacteriaceae > Algoriphagus. The sequence continues at coordinate 10,996 of JAQCJI010000015.1, forward strand.
ATGCTGTTGGCAGTAGTCAAGGAAAAGACGGTTATCCGCAAGTCCTGAAAGGGCAATCACCTTCGAAAAAAGCGGCTGAAGGGGTCCTACAACTTGATAGGGCAGTCCATAATTAATTGAAGAAAAAAAAAGATCGGCACCTGGAGCGAGAAATGGAGACAGGTTTTGACGGAAAGTTGATTTCTCAATTGAACTCATTTCAGCCGGGCACTTTGTTACCACCACGATTTCGGCTCGCTTGGCTCCCGCTCTAGATTCTCTCAACCTACCCATAGGTAGCAGGTGATCCTTGCTTAAAGGAGAATAAAACGATGTCAGTAAAATTCGGAAGTCTGGAGCTAGCTTCCTGTGTTGAAAGGCATCGTCCAAAATAAGGAGTTGGAGGTCGGGAAAAAGATGATGAATTTTTTGCGCTGCCCCTAGCCGATCTTCCCCCACAAAAACGGGGATTTCACCTTTAAAATACGTGTAGAGTTGCAAGGGCTCGTCTCCTACTTCCGCCGCGGTACTGCTCGATTGCAGCTGAAAAAAGCCTTTTGTTTTTCTTCCATAACCCCTGCTAAGGGTCCCTAGCAACCGCTCTTGACCAAGTAGCTCCGCCAAAAAGGCTACCCAGGGAGTTTTTCCCGTGCCGCCTACCGACAGATTTCCCACCACCAGCGTGGGAAATGGCGCTTTTTGACTTTTCAACAGCCCTCGGTCAAACAGAAAGTTTCTTGCCGCAGTAATCCCATGAAAAAGAAAAGCTGCCGGAGCGAGAAGATAGGCGTACCAAGGCATTGAATAGAATTGCTATTTTTGTTCAAATTAAAGAAAAAAATGGGATACCACATTCAGGATATACTTTCCTTCCTCGACCAAATCGCTCCTCCCGCTTACCAGGAGTCCTACGACAATGCCACCTTAATCTGTGGAGATAGAAACTGGCCACTTACCGGGGTGATTTGCACACTGGATTGTACGGAGGAGGTCGTAGCAGAAGCCATTCGGCAAGGTGCCAACCTGATTGTGGCGCATCATCCCATTGTCTTCAAAGGACTTAAAAGCATTACCGGCAAAACCTATGTAGAGCGCACGCTGATCAAGGCAATCCAGGCCAATGTGGCCATTTTTGCCATCCATACTAATCTCGATCATGTGGCGGTCGGGGTCAACAAGCGCATTGCGGATCGGTTGGGTTTGGAGAAGACGCGCATTCTGCAACCCAAGAAACAGTTGCAGAGTAACTTGGTGTTTTTTGTACCCAAAGCCAAAAAGGAGCAGGTGCTTGCGGCTGTTTTCCAAGCTGGTGCAGGGCAGATTGGGGAATACAAGGACTGCTCCTTTAGTAGTGAAGGCTTGGGGAGATTTACCCCTTCGGAAAATGCCAATCCAACCTTGGGCAAGGCAGGCCTTCCCCATGAAGAATCTGAATTGCGCATCGAAGTCGTCCTTCCCTCCTATTTATCAGGCAAGGTTCTTTCGGCCCTCAAAGCTGCTCATCCCTACGAGGAAGTGGCCTACTACCTGAGCAACTTGGAGAATGAAAACCAGGAAGTGGGTGCCGGTATGCTAGGGATGTTGCCCCAGTCGATGAAAGAGGAAGAATTTCTGGATTACCTAAAAGAGCGAATGAATTTGCGAATTGTCAAACACAGTCCATTACGTGGGAAGCAGGTTCAAAAAGTAGCCCTTTGCGGCGGGGCAGGAATATTTCTTCTTGGAGATGCCAAAAAGGCTGGAGCAGATGTTTTTGTAACCTCAGACATCAAATATCACGAATATTTCGATGCCGAAGGAGCACTTGTGCTCTGCGATATTGGGCATTATGAGAGTGAAATTTTTACAAAAGATTTACTCGCCGACGTTTTGTCACAAAATTTTCCTAATATTGCACTCTATTTGTCAAAAATAGTTACAAATCCCACATCTTATCGATAGTTCATGGAAAGTACAGTAGCACAAAATCTCGACGCTATCTTCACCCTTCAACTTATAGATTCAAGGCTAGATGCAATCGTTAAAGTAAGAGGAGCACTCCCCGAGGAAGTGCAAGATCTTGAAGATGAGATATCAGGCTACGAAACACGACTTGAGAAATTCACGAAAGAAATCGATCATTTTGAGGGGGAAATCAAGCTTCAGAAAGACAATATCAAAGAAGCTGAGAAGCTGATTAAGAAGTACCAGGAGCAGCAGATGAACGTACGGAACAATCGTGAGTACGATGCCATCACCAAGGAATTGGAGCTTCAGGATTTGGATATTCAGGTATCCAAGAAAAAAATCTCCGAGGCTGGTGTGAAAATTGATTACTTTAAGGTAGAATTTGAAAAGACTGGCGCAACCAAGATAGATCGACAAAAAGATCTTGATTCTAAGAAAGACGAACTTTCTACCATCATCTCAGAAAGTGAATCGGAAGAATCTAAGTTGCAAGCCGACCGCGACAAAGCTGCTAAAAAAGTAGAAGAGCGTTTGATCAAGTCCTACACCAAAATCAGAGCAAATGCCAAGAATGGTCTAGCAGTGGTGATGGTGAAAAGAGGTGCTTGCGGAGGTTGTTTCAACACTGTTCCTCCACAACGCCAGGCAGATATCCGAGAAAAGAAAAAATTGATCGTTTGCGAGCACTGCGGAAGAATCCTTGCAGGTGTAGAAGATGAAAACGAAGAAGAAGTAACAAAAACAAAAAGAAGAACAGCTAAGGCTTAAGCCTTTCTAAACGATACAAAATCTCCGAGCATATCGGAGATTTTTTTTTTAACGTGATGTCAGCTATCCGCTCCGACTTCAGGTTTTTTTCCCTTCTCCCTTGAATTTGCTTTGCATTGCCCCTATATTTAAGAATGAAAAAAGTAGCCTTGATCTTTCTCTTGTTTTGTACCTGCTGTTTGGGATTTGCAAAAGAGCCGGAGTCGAAGACCTTTTTGATCCTTTTTGATAAAGTAGAGCTTGCTTTACTTCAAACCAACTTGGGCAGCATCGCGCAGCAACTCAGTCCTTTTTTTCCTACCAAGACTTATGAAGGGAACTCTGAACTGGCACTGCTCGTGGAAATTCCCACTTCGACATTTAACGAATGTCTACTTGGCGAATACTGGATTAATCTGAAAGATGGGAGACGCTTTCAATTGCAGCAACTCGCCTTTCGACTTTTTGATTTGAGTGAGAATAAGGCAGTTTATCAGCGCTATATGCACGACTTTGAAGCGCAAGTAGAACAAAAAAAGAAGGTCCTCAAGTCCACTAAATCTGCTTCAAACCCTTGAGGTGGTCCTGATCATTTTGATTAAGTAGGACAAAACCACCCTCCTCTTCTTGCTGCAAAAGATATAAGCATAAATTTCCATGTTCGTACTGATCCATATCTTTCAGGGGGGTCTGGCAAATCAAACTTAAAAAAATACGCATCGCTCGTCCGTGCATGCAAACCAAGATGGTATTTCCAGGACCATGAATAATCTGTTGAATCGCTCGGTTTAACCGTTCAGCAACCGAATTAGGGCTTTCCCCTCCAGCCATGGCATAATCTAGGTTACCCTGCTGCCACTGATGCAACATCATGCGGTAGTATTCTCCCTCCTTGGGAGTCATGGGTGTGCCCTCGTACTCTCCCCAAGAAATCTCATTCAGTTCGGGTAGCACCTCCACAGGAATCCCCAAATCAATAAATCCTTGGATGGATTGTTTTGTGCGGATGAGCGCGGAATGGTATAGTTGGTCAAAAGAAATTGTGGAATAGGCCTCGAAAAAAGCTGCTGCTTGCGCACTGCCCATAGCATTGATCGGGGCATCGATGCCACTCCCTTGAACAATTCCTTGTAAATTGTAGTCTGTTTGCCCATGTCGGAGCAGGTAAATTTTTTTTAGGTTCAACTTTCTTTAATTTTGTCCAGCTCTCAAATAAACTCTATTTAAAACAAATTTTAATGGTTTTTCTTTCCCTACCCACCCTTGAGCAACTCAATACCATCCGAGTACATACACTAGTAAACCACTTGGGTATTGAATTTACCGGAATTGGTAAAGATTTTTTGGAGGCAACTTTACCTGTAGATCATCGAACTATACAGCCTTTGGGATTGTTACACGGAGGAGCTAATGTGGTACTCGCCGAAACCCTGGGTTCGGTGGCTGCTTCCTTAACCCTAGATCGAAGTAAACAGGACTGTGTGGGTTTGGAAATCAATGCCAACCATATTCGGGCAGTCAAATCAGGAAAGGTAAAAGGGACCGCGAGGCCCGTTCATCTAGGCAAGTCTACGCAGGTGTGGGAAGTAAAAATTGTCAACGAGGCCGATCAACTCTGCTGTATTAGCAGAATTACGATGGCCATCTTGAATAAAAAATGAATTTAACGGAAGTAGGTAAGGCGATTTCTTTAGAGGAAGTACTGGATGTTTTCCTGCAGGAAGGATTGGCTTCTGGTGGCTCATTTGCGCTTTGGCGGAAACCCAATTCCTCCCAACTTGCATTCATTCAAGACTTTAGCCAAAGTCCAAGACGCGTTTCTCTTCATGTGGAGGAACTTCCTGCTGGTTTTGTTGTTCATCCTTTTGCCGACCAAGAAGACAAAAAAGCTTTTTTTATACAGGCTGACCGTTACGAAAAACTTTCTATCGAATCACAACTCAGCCAAGAGGACCTACCCTCCTGGATGCAAGCCAACAAGGAAGCCTTTGAGGGTGCAGAGCTTAAAAAAAATATTTTAAAGTTGCTGGCTGGCCTCAATCCCCAGTCCACAGCCGCTATCACAGAAACACATGACAAGGAGCATTTCCTACAGCTGGTGGAGCGAGGTATCCAAGCCATCGCAACAGGTACTCTCGAAAAGATCGTTCCTGCCCGAACCAAAGTAATTCCTATCCCTGAAGGATTTGATTTAGGTAGAACTTTAGCTACGCTACTTTCGCAATACCCATATTCCTTTGTCAACTTTTTCCATATACCGCACGTGGGCACCTGGATGGGTGCTAGTCCTGAAACCTTGATCAAAACGGAAGGAGACTACTTCTACACCATGTCCTTGGCGGGAACACAGCCGGCACAGGGAAACAATCCCTTGAAATCTGCGGCCTGGACACAAAAAGAAATCGAAGAACAGGCATTGGTAAGTCGTTATGTTGTAGACTGCTTCAAAACCATCCGCCTAAGAGAATACGAGGAGCATGGACCAAAAACTATCCTTGCTGGTAATCTCCTCCACCTGCGTTCGGACTTTAAAGTAAATATGCAAAGCACTGGATTTTCCAACCTCGGCAGCGTAATGCTTTCCCTGCTTCATCCCACCTCCGCCGTTTGTGGCATGCCTAGAAAAGAAGCCCAAGCCTTTTTAAAAGCCTATGAAGGCATTGATCGGAGTTTTTATTCGGGGTTTTTAGGGCCTGTTCAGGTAGAAGGTGCTACTTCCCTCTTTGTCAACCTCCGTACGGCAAGCTTTCGGGATGGTCAGGTTGTCCTCTATGCGGGTGCTGGGGTAACCGAAGATTCCGAACCAGAAAAGGAGTGGGAGGAAACAGAATTGAAATGCGAAATCATCGGTAGGTTTATCCAAAATCAATACCCTTGATCCTCCAGCCCATTCTTGATCTAGTTGCAATCTGTGCGCACCACGGTATTCGGCAGGTAGTTTTATCACCTGGTTCCCGCTGCGCTCCACTAACGCTGGCTTTTGCACGGCATCCAGAGATGGAGGTCAAAACAATTTCTGACGAACGGTCCGCTGCCTTTATTGCCTTGGGGATGGCCCAGCAGCTGAAGCAGCCCGTGGTGCTCGTTTGTACCTCAGGCTCTGCAACACTCAACTACTTCCCTGCCATCGCAGAAGCATTTTTCCAACAGAATCCACTACTCGTGCTTACCGCCGACCGCCCCCCAGAATGGGTAGACCAGTGGGATGGACAAACCGTCTTTCAAGAGGAGCTCTATGGCAAACATGTTAAGAAGAGCTTCAAATTTCCTGATTCCTTTGCCCATCCAGATCAGGTGTGGGTTGCCCAGCGCACCGTAAACGAGGCCATTCACCTGAGTCGCCAATTTCCTGCTGGCCCAGTGCATATTAATATTCCGTTGCGTGAACCTTTCTATCCCGAACAGGGAGAAGTTTTCGAGTTTTCCAAGCAGCCCCGCACCTTTCAGGTGGATTACCCAAACTACAACCTTGGCGCAGAAAGCCTAGCGAAGCTCAAGCAGGAACTTCAAGGCATAAGGCGCCTGCTACTAGTTCCGGGACAGCAGCAGCCTAATCCCGAAATCCTACAGGTGCTGGAGGAGTTAGCAAGAACTAAGCGAGTAGTCGTTGTTGCCGACAGCATTTCCAATATGCAGGGAGAAGGCAGCATCACTTTACACGACCATTGGATGGGTGAGGAAGTGCTTCAGGACGATCTGCGTCCTGATTTACTCCTCACCTTTGGGAAATCCATTATTTCCAAATCGCTGAAACTGTTTCTGCGAAAGCAGCAGGTAACGCATTGGCACATTCAATCGGATGGACAGGCCAAAGACACGTTTCAGAGCCTTTCACGAGTTTTGGCTAGCGAGCCACTATCCTTTTTACGTTGGATGCTTGGGGAGTTACCTATGCAGGACAAAGGCTATTTCCAAGGCTGGCAAGACTTGGAGATAGGTATTTCTGCTGGTTTGCCTGAAATTCTTCGGGGAGTGAAATTTGGAGAATATGGAGCACTAGCCACCGTTCTTAATCAGACACCAAGCACTAGCCTGATTCATGTGGCCAATTCCATGGCGATCCGCTATGTGAATTTTCTCGGAAGGCGAACACAAGAAATTTGCTGCAATCGTGGTACCTCTGGCATAGATGGAAGCATCAGCACAGCAGTAGGAGCTTGTTTGGTTCGAAATGGATTGGTTACCCTGATTACGGGGGATATGGCCTTTTTCTACGATCGGAATGCCTTTTGGCACAACTATACCCTGTCTAACTTACGAATCATCTTGCTCAATAACCATGCAGGAGGTATTTTTAGGTTGATCGATGGGCCAACAAAGCAACCAGAGTTAGAGGAGTATTTTGAGACCAAACAATCCTTGAGCGCTAAGTCACTTGCTTCAGAGTATAGATTTCACTATGCATCAGTCACTACTTCGGAGGAACTTGAGTCTGCCTTATTGAAGTTTTACGAACCTAGCCTTCAGCCAAAAATCATAGAAATAGATAGCAGTAGTCCTAGGAATGCCGATATCCTAAAACAAATAAAAGGAAGCATTTCTGCTTCCTTGGTTAAAAGGAGACTTTAACTTAAGTTCCTATTTTTTCTGAAAGACACGAATGTAGTCCAACTTCATTTCCTGAGGGAAAATCGTACTTACATCGGGGCTACCAGGCCAACTCCCTCCTACAGCTACATTTAGGATGAAGAAGAAAGGCTTATGAAATTCATCCAATCCGGGAGGAGTGATGTCGATTACATGATATTTTACTCCATCCAGAAGCCAGATGATTTCTCGTTCGGTCCAATCGATAGAGAAGACATGATACTCATCATTGAAAATTCCAAATGGAAGACTTGTTTTTCCACCATAATTGGCATTGCTGCCAGCGTTGTCCCAATGCACTGTTCCATGAATAGTTCCATCTTTATTTTCTGCACTTCCGCCGACCAACTCCATGATGTCAATTTCGCCACATTTGGGCCAACTGACCTCAGAGATATTTTCACCCAACATCCAAAGGGCCGGCCACAGGCCTTGCCCCTTGGGAAGCTTGGCTCGGATGTCAACTCTTCCGTAGGTAAAAAACCTTTTACCTTTGGTAATTAACCTAGAAGAAGTGTAATTCCTCGTGCCTGTGCTTTCCCTTTTTGCTGTGATGACCAGGTTACCATCTTGTAGGGTTGTGTTTTCCTTCTTGTAAAACTCCAATTCCTGATTACCCCAGCCGCAAAGAGCGGGACATCCATCCCCTATTTCAAAAGTCCAATCCGAAGAAAGCGTAGAACCGGAAAACTCATCTGACCATACCTTATTGTATCCCTCGTAGCTATCGGGACCGATAAAACCAGCATTTGGTCCAAGCCCCAATGTTGAGGCATTTATGGTCAAAGTCTGAGGGGAAACCACGAATTTAGTTTCGGTCAAATGTGCCTGTACCACCAGAATAAAATTTCCCCGCTCTTTATAAGTGTGCGTGGCAGATTTGCCCTCTACCTTACGGGTTACCTCCCCTGGTGTACCAAAATTAACTTTGAAAAAATTAGTATTATCGGCAGAGAAGGTAGCCTTTACCACTCCATCTCCTAAAAACTCTACATCCACCAGCAAATTATCCGGTAGCTCCACCAGTGCTTCAGGTGCATCTTCCCCGCAAGAAAGAATAGAAAAGGCGAGTATAATAATGCTTAAAAATCGGATTAGCTTATTCATGCGTTTAGGTATTTCCTTCGAATATAATCGGAAAAAATCTTCGGAAAAAATCCGGCAGTTATACCCTTAGTAGTGAAATCAGGAGAACTGCTTCTCCCGATTTTTTGAATAAAATAAATCATTAATCCCAGCTGACCAATCTCAAAGAATGTCCATGGTGCTAGTCCAAAAAAGATGCCAATCTTACGAATCCTCAGTCCAATTTGTCCTTTTGAATCATTTCCACCTGTACACCATTACTCCAGAATTGTCGTGATGAGGGGTTGCTCCAAATTGATTCGGGTGAGTAAGTTTGGAAGCACCAGGTTGGCGGCGGAACCTAAAAACCCAATTCGCAGCTCCCCTTCTCTACCTTCGGTAATTTCCTTGACTTGCTTTTTATCTTGCTCGAAAAGCGGTGCTTGCAATTCCTCTTCCAGCTGTTTGATTTGCCGGCTAAGTCCAGGCTGGGAAATGAATAAGCGGTCTGCAACTTTCCGGAAATTTAATTCCTCTGCCACCGCCTTGAAGTAGGTGAAATGTCTCAGTTCCATTGATACTTTTTAAGTATCATATACTAATAAATATAGTATTATTAGGTATTAAAAAGAACTCATAGATTTACTAGAACTAGGCTGCGCCAGTTCTAGTCTCAAAATCCTTCGGGGTTTTACCAATTCAATACCAAAATCCCTCGGGGTTTTGAAAATCCAAAAGGATAGATATGAACCTATTTTACTACGGAAAAGACCGGTTAACCGCTTCCCTTGCCTTAGGTTTGGCTAGACACGAGATCAAAGGTGTCTTACTTCCTGAAACCAGAGAGAAGGTACAGGCATCTGCTGCTGCAGTAGCAGAAATTACCAGCGGTGAGCGCATCGTGTATGGGATTAACACTGGTTTTGGACCTTTGTGCACCAGCAAAATTTCAGCTGAAGACACGAAGACCTTACAGGAAAATCTACTAAAAAGCCATGCGGTAGGTGTGGGAGAAGCAGTAGATGAAGAAATTGCACGGCTGATGTTCGTACTGAAAGTGCATGCCCTAGCCCAAGGATATTCTGGCATTCGCTTGGAGACGCTCGAGCGGATCTTGTGGATGATGGACGAGGGGGTAATTCCGCTAGTGCCCATCCAAGGATCTGTGGGTGCCTCTGGGGATTTGGCCCCACTCGCCCACCTATTTTTACCTTTGATTGGGCTGGGAAAGGTGAGCTACCGGGGCGAGGTACTTACTGCGGCTGAAGTGCTTGCCCAATTTGGTAAGTCTACCTTGTCCCTCGGACCGAAGGAAGGGCTAGCGCTGATCAATGGAACCCAGTTTATGGCAGCCCATGGGATTAAGGTGGTTGAACGCTTGCACAGGCTACTTAGCCACGCAAGCATCACAGGAGCCATGATGATTGAAGGACTTCTAGGTTCTGTAGCACCCTTTGGCGCAGCCTTACACCAGTTGCGTCCCTATGCGGGCAACCTGCATGTGGCAAAGACCTTAGATCAGCTCTTGCAAGACTCCGAAATCGTCGCATCTCATAAAAATTGTTCCCGCGTACAGGACCCCTACTCCTTACGTTGCATGCCTCAGGTGCATGGTGCAAGTTGGAATGCTTACTTGCACTTAAAGCAAACCCTTGAAATCGAAATTAACTCTGTTACCGACAATCCTGTGGTCTTTGATGCCCAGCATACTGTTTCGGGAGGACATTTTCACGGACAGCCCATTGCCTTACCTTTGGACTACGCAACGCTTGCAGCGGCCGAATTGGGAAATATCTCCGATCGGCGGATTTACCTTTCCATTGAAGGAAGTACCCCCGGTGTGCCCAAACTCTTGCTAAAAGAAACCGGGCTGAATTCAGGAATGATGATTCCCCAATACACCACCGCGGCACTGGCCTCAGAAAACAAAGGACTTTGTTTTCCTGCCTCGGCAGATTCCATCCCTACATCCTTGGGACAGGAAGATCATGTGAGCATGGGGAGCATTGGGGCGAGAAAAGCTCTCCGAGTTATTGACAATGTGGAAAAAATTCTCGGTATTGAACTGCTTTATGCCGCTCAAGCGATGGACTTCCATGCCCCCCTTAAATCTGGGAAAGTTCTACATACGCTCTACAGTCGGGTTCGAGAAGTCATCGAGCCGGTGGTCAGCGACAGAATTCTGTATGAGGATATGGAAACAGCCATTAAGCTGGTAAAAAGCGGGGAACTATTGGAACTTGCCCAAGAGGTGGCACAGCAGGAAGGAGTCCCTTATAACACAGAGTGGACAGCGCTATTTGCGTACTAAAACTGGAAGTAAAAATCTGAGGGTGTCGTTTGAAACTTAACCCAACGTCATGAAAAAATTAATCGGACCTATCCGCCAAGTTTTAACCTTATCCCAACTTCCCCTTAAGGGAGCCTTATCAGACGAGGAACTGGAAGTTATCTCGGAGGGAGGAATCTTGCTATTCGGAGAAAAAATCCTGAAGGTCGGTAAGTGGACGGAATTGAAAAAAGAATATCCCGAGGCGATACTGGAGGAGTTGGAAGGGAATTTTGTGGCTCTTCCTGGTTGGGTGGATTGCCATACCCACCTCTGCTTTGGAGGGAATAGAGCCAAAGACTTTGCCTTGCGGATCGCGGGAAAGAGTTACCTAGAAATTGCCGGTGCGGGTGGAGGGATTTGGAATACCGTCACCCAAACTCGCTCATTGAGCGTCGATGCGTTGGCGCAACTTACGGCTCAGCATGGGCAGCGACACTTTACTGAAGGGGTGACCACGATTGAAGTGAAGAGTGGCTATGGCCTTTCGGTAGCCGAAGAGTTGAAGATGCTTCGAGCCATTCGGCAGGCACAAGCTACCAGCTCGGCAGATTTGATTTCCACCTGTTTGGCTGCTCACCTTTGTCCAAAAGATTGGAAAGGGAGTTCTTCAGACTACCTTCTTGAAATTTCCACCCACCTTTTTCCAGTTCTACTTAAGGAAAAGCTTTGCCATCGAATCGATGCATTTGTGGAAAAAAGTGCTTTTACCACTCAGGAGATCAGTCCTTACTTGGAAAAAGCAAAGCAACTCGGTTTTGACCTCACTATTCATGCCGACCAATTTTCCACAGGAGGTTCGGAGCTAGCAGTGAACTTGGGCGCTCGATCTGCAGACCACTTGGAGGCTTCGGGAGATCGAGAAATTGCACTACTTGCCCAATCCTCCACCGTGGCAGTAGCCTTGCCTGGCGCTTCTATAGGATTGGGAATGGCCTTTGCACCAGCGCGTAAACTTCTGGATCAAGGAGCTTCTTTGGCCATTGCCTCGGATTGGAATCCGGGATCTGCGCCCATGGGCGATCTCTTGGCTCAGGCCTCCATCTTGGCCACCTTCGAAAAATTGACTTCTGCAGAGGTAATTACAGGACTAACCTGCCGTGCCGCTGCAGCACTCGGTTTAAGTGATCGTGGAATATTAACCACTGGTCAATTTGCAGATATAATCCTTTTTCCCACTTCAGACTATCGAGACATTCTCTACTACCAAGGAAAAATGAAACCAGAGAAGGTGTGGAAGAAAGGAAAAATTGCACTAGGTACAATGTATTAAGTACCAAGCACACTAGATGCAATACGAGATACGAAAGACGGACTTGAAATTAATTATAACGATGAACGTCGATTGTTGAATTAAGAAGAGGAAAAACATACAATTACATGAATGCCATACTTGGTACAAATTGGTGCAAAGCATTTTACTTCCCATAAACATGCAATTCAAAGACCAAATCCATCAAGGAATTCCCAGCCAGTTGCCTCCAAAAAAGGAGCGGACAGCTGGCATTTCCCACGCTCCCAAGAGAAAGGACCTACTCACCGCTGAGGAAAAAAAATTAGCGATTCGAAATGCCTTGCGCTATTTTCCCAAGGACTGGCATACCACCTTGGCTCCTGATTTTTTGCAGGAATTGCAGGACTATGGACGCATCTACATGTACCGATTTATGCCGGACTATGCTCTCAAGGCAAGGCCGTTGGAGGAATATCCTGCCAAGTGCCAACAGGCGGCAGCAATACAATTGATGCTACAGAACAACCTGGATCCTGCGGTGGCACAGCATCCGGAGGAATTGATTACCTACGGAGGCAATGGGGCAGTGTTTCAAAACTGGGCGCAATACCTTCTTACCATGCGGTATTTGGCGGAAATGACTGAAGAACAAACGCTTCACCTCTATTCGGGGCATCCCATGGGGCTTTTCCCCTCCTCAAAGGATGCGCCTCGGGTAGTTGTAACCAACGGGATGATGATTCCCAATTACTCCAAACCGGAGGATTGGGAACGCTTCAATGCCCTTGGCGTCACCCAATACGGACAGATGACCGCAGGTTCCTTCATGTACATTGGTTCCCAAGGCATCGTCCACGGGACCACCATCACCGTGATGAATGCCTTTCGGAAGAAATGGGGCCAATATAGCTCCCCAAAAGGAAAACTCTTTCTTACCGCAGGCCTAGGTGGGATGAGCGGAGCACAGCCTAAAGCAGGAACTATTGCAGGTTGCGTGACCCTATGCGCCGAAATCAACCCCACGGCGGCCTACAAGCGACACCAACAAGGTTGGGTAGATGAACTCATCAAAGACCTAGATCTCCTCGTGGCGCGCGTAAAAAAGGCCAAATCTGATCTTGAAGTCGTTTCCATCGCATACCTAGGCAATGTGGTAGACCTCTGGGAGCGACTGGATAAAGAAAAAATACTGGTCGAACTCGGTTCGGACCAAACCTCTCTTCACAACCCTTGGGCTGGAGGATATTATCCTGTGGGGCTTTCTTTCGAAGCTTCCAACCAGCTGATGGTCGAAGATCCTCAAGCCTTTAAAGGGCTTGTACAGGAGTCCTTGCGTAGGCAGGCTGCTGCTATCAGTCGACATGTGGCGAGGGGAACCTACTTTTTTGACTACGGCAATGCCTTTCTCTTGGAAGCATCTCGCTCCGGTGCGGCGGTGATGGCTGAAGAGGGAAATGACTTCCGCTACCCGAGCTATGTCCAAGATATTTTGGGTCCAATGTGCTTTGATTATGGCTTTGGACCCTTCCGCTGGGTGTGTACGTCTGGGAATCCCAAAGACTTGCGGAAAACAGATCAACTGGCGGCAAAGGTGCTGCAGGCTCTTTTAGCAGATGCTCCGCCTTCCATCGCCCAGCAGTTGCAGGATAACCTGACTTGGATCCAAGAGGCAGAAAAAAATAAGCTAGTAGTCGGTAGCCAAGCGCGCATCTTGTATGCGGATGCATCCGGTCGGGCAAAAATTGCCTTGGCCTTCAACCAGGCCATTGCCTCGGGGCACCTGTCGGCACCGGTCGTGTTGGGAAGAGATCACCACGATGTCAGTGGAACGGATTCCCCCTACCGGGAAACGAGTAATATCTACGATGGTAGCCGTTTTACGGCTGATATGGCTGTTCACAATGTGATTGGGGACAGTTTCCGAGGAGCAACCTGGGTATCCATCCACAACGGAGGAGGCGTAGGTTGGGGAGAGGTCATCAACGGAGGATTTGGACTGGTATTGGATGGTAGTGAGGATGCAAGCAGAAAGGTGCAATCCATGCTCTTCTTTGATGTCAACAACGGGATCGCTCGAAGAGCTTGGGCACGAAATAGCGGTTCGATCGAAGCGATACAGCGAGAGATGGACCGAAGTCCAGCCCTTCGCGTCACCCTCCCCCAACTTGTGGAAGACAGCCTCCTAGAGGGCTTAGTCTAGATTGATTAACCCTCTATTTGCTAGCTGATAGCAGTAGGAGAATTTGAAAAAATCCGTAGGTTTGTCGAAGAAAACAAACCTATTGAGTCCCTATGAACCTACATCAAAATCCTTCTCCTTCTCACTGGACGGGACGAAAGTCTAGTCTAGTGGAGTACTGGCATCAAGTGATTCGAACCCTTCCTAACTTAGTTTTTGACTCCTCAGCTGTAAAAAAGGTGGGCATTATAGGTTACGCTGGTGAAGAAGGTGTGCAACGAAATCAGGGTAGGTTGGGTACTAGCGAAGGCCCTGCTGCAATTCGCAAGATGCTGGGTACGGTGGCCTATCACCTGCCAGAGAACCTACCCATTGTAGACTACGGTGATATTTTTACCTGGGAGGGAGATATGGAGGCGTCGCATCAAGTGATTACCGAATTGACCTACCAACTCTTGAAGAGCAGCCATTTCCCAGTTTGGCTGGGGGGAGGTCATGATTTAGCATTTGCCCACGGGAGTGGTGTCATCCAATTCGCCCAAGAAAATGGCAAGAAATTAGGGATCGTCAACCTAGATGCGCACTTCGACTTGCGCCCATTGGTAGATGGAAAAGGACATTCGGGTTCTCCTTTCTTTCAGTTGGCAAATACCTATCCTACCGAGTTTCACTACCTCGCTCTCGGTATCCAACGGGCAGTCAATCCCAATTCGCTTTTCCAAGCGGCAGAAAAATTGAATACTAAATTCTTGGTGATGGAAGATTTTCGTTTGAAGCATTGGGAATACATTGAGGAGCAAATCTGCTGGTTTTTGGATCAGGTAGATGCGCTTTACCTCAGCGTGGACCTGGATGGTTTTTCATCCGCCTTTGCCCCTGGTGTCTCCGCTCCCTCGCCTATGGGATTTGATCCCGAAGTGGCTTTTAAAGTCTTTGACTTACTGGGAAAAAGTAAAAAATTGATCTCCCTAGATATCGTGGAACTCAATCCTACCTACGACCAAGACTATGCCACTTCGCGGCTCGCTGCCCGCTGTGTCGAGTATATTTTAAGAAAGAATTTTGTTTGAGGGATTGCTGATAAAGGATGCAAATACGACGATAAAAAAAGAGCCTAAAGCGATTGCTTTAGGCTCTTTTTTACTTACTTAAATTAAGGTATCCATTTAATTTTTTTGAAATTAGGCTTTCTCTTTTCAAGAAATGCATTACGCCCTTCTTGGGCTTCTTCGGTCATGTAAGCGAGGCGAGTAGCCTCTCCTGCAAAGACCTGTTGGCCTACCATTCCGTCATCGGTCAGGTTCATCGCAAACTTGAGCATCTTGATGGAGGTGGGCGATTTGGAAAGGATTTCTTGCGCCCATTCGTAGGCAGTTTCTTCCAACTGTGCGTGTGGAATTACGGCATTGACCATACCCATATCGAAGGCTTCCTGAGCCGAATAATTCCTTCCTAAGAAGAAAATTTCACGAGCTTTTTTCTGACCTACCATTTTGGCTAAGTAGGCAGAACCGTAGCCCCCATCAAAGCTGGTAACATCTGCATCGGTTTGCTTGAATATCGCATGCTCGGCACTGGCGAGCGTGAGGTCACAAACTACATGAAGGCTATGCCCTCCTCCTACAGCCCAGCCGGGAACCACAGCGATGACCACCTTTGGCATAAAGCGAATCAGACGCTGCACTTCAAGGATGTTGAGCCGATGGTAGCCGTCATCTCCCACATAGCCCTGGTGGCCTCTGGCGCGCTGATCTCCGCCCGAACAAAAGGCCCATTTCCCATCTTTGGAAGATGGTCCCTCTCCAGAAAGTAAAATCACCCCAATGGAGGTATCTTCCTGTGCATCCTGAAAGGCATCGTAGAGTTCAGCGGTAGTTTTAGGACGAAAGGCATTGCGTACCTCGGGACGGTTAAATGCAATACGCGCGACGCCATTGCACTTTTTATAGGTGATGTCTTCGTATTGCTTGGCCGTAATCCAGTTGATCATGATCGTTTGATTTAAAAATCACATTTTTGTGCAAGATAACCGAAGCGTTCGAAATTTGTTAGTTCTACGATTCCCTTTTGCTATTCCAATCCGAGTATGTTTCAACTTCGCTACCAGTCGAATATTTTAAGCAGAACCCAAACAGCCTTTCCCAACCTGGAAGAGCTGCCTGATTTTGCGCAGGAAGCCTTTATGTTCTGCAAGGACTGGCTAGCCGGAAAGGATAAATTTCTACAGGCTACCTCTGGTTCCACCGGAACCTCAAAAATTCAGGAAATCACCCGACAACAGATGGAAGCCAGTGCCAAGGCTACTGGAGCCTTTTTTGGCGCAAATCCCGAGTTTAAGTTAGGCTGCTGCCTCAACCCTGCCTATATCGCAGGTAAGATGATGTTGGTGCGGGCAATAGTTTGGAACTGCGAAATCAGGCTGGTGGAGCCTAGTGCAGATCCTTTAACAACGGAGGAAACTTCTTTCGATATGGTGGCCATGGTGCCCTTGCAGGTAGAAAAAAGCCTTTCCTCACTTTCTAGCCTTGGAAAGCTTAAGTCAATAAAAGTCGTACTGATTGGTGGCGCTCCCCTCTCCGATTCCTTGCAGTTGGCACTGAGTAGGGAGCGCATTGCGGCTTGGCAGACCTTTGGCATGACGGAAACTCTTTCTCACTTTGCTTTGGCTAAGATTGGCGAAGGGGAATTAGTATATCGCTGCCTACCCGATGTGCAAATTGGACTGACTGAGGAAGGAACGCTGTGGGTACAATCCCCCATGAGTGGGGAAAAGAAATTAGATACTAAAGATAAAATTGAACTTAGGTCAAAAAATTCATTTATTTGGCTAGGCAGAGCAGATTTTATGGTTAATTCTGGAGGATTCAAACTTTTCCCTGAACAACTAGAGAAAAAAATCAGTTTGTGGATGGAGGAAAACTACCCCCATATTCCCTATTTCTTTTTTGGAGAGGTAGAGGACCGGCTAGGCGAGCGATTGGTGCTCTATGTCGAAGGTGAGCAATCCGATGTGAATCTAGAGATGCTGGAAGGTGAGCTGAAAAAACTTTTGGGGAAGTTTGAAGTTCCAAAAGAGATTTACCTTCTTCCCCGTTTTGCATATACGCCAAATGGGAAGATCAACAGACCGGTAACTGCTAAAAGAATATGAAAACCCTTCTTCTATTAATTACTTTTATTTTTAGCAGCACGCTATCCGCACAGACGAATAGTTCCATCCAAGTTTATATCCAGGGGGCAAGCAGCGATAAGGGGATGATTCGAGTCTTACTTTTTACAAGTTCAGCCGGGTTTCCAGATCAAATAAGCCGAGCAGTAAATAGTTTTTCAATGCCCTCAAAAAATAAAGAGGTGGCCTTTACGATCAATGACTTGGCTCCAGGGACTTATGCGCTTGCGGTCATCCACGATCAAGACAGTAATGGAAAATTAAGTAGCAATGCCGTAGGCTATCCCATCGAAAAGTTTGGATTTTCAAACAATCCAAAAGTCTATTTCAGCCCTCCCTCCTTCGAAAAAGCTTCTTTTGTTTTAGGTAAAACGCCAATCAAAGTCAATATTATCCTACGCTAGTCAATATTACGTAGCCAGCCGGTAATGGACATCCGTTCTTTATGGGTAGGTATGACCTCGTGAGGAATCTCTTCACTCAAAAATACCACCAGTCGACCACCGATCGGAAGGACATCTTTCAGTCTTTCACTTCCATCCTCTTGCGGGAAATACATGCGGAGTTGGCCTCCATCTGCTTCCATCCAGGATTCATTGAGGTATAAGATAACCGACACCACGCGGTGGGGTACGGCATGAAACTGGTCCAAGTGTCTCCTGTAAAAGGATCCGATGGGGTAACGGGCAAAGTGGCCTTCAAAAGATTTTAGGCCTAAGAAACAGCGGTGATTGAGTACCGTTCGCAGCTGCTCTATTTTTTTCCAAAAAACTGCCTGTAAAGGACTTAGAGAACTGGAATCCATCCAAAGTACTTCATCACTTCGGATTTCTGCTCGTACCTGCTTCAGATCTCCCTTACCGATGGCAGCCTTTTTAAATTGACCTTGATCCAACAAATCATTTTGTTCTTTCAGCAGGGCCTTTCTAAACGACTCTTCTATAAAATCATCTACGACCACGTAGGAGTTTTGGTAAATCTCTTGGCTGATGTAATCGAGTATCTCTTCCATAGTTATAGACTTGGATAGGCAAAATAACCACTTAAATCCCCAAAAAACCATACTTTTGTGAAAAGCTACACCAATGAGTTTACATCCCACAACCACAGGACTTGCGTTGGAATACGATTCAGGAATTCTCCCTCCACCGTACAGCCATGTATTTCGGCTTACCTTGGATTGGTCCAAGGGCAACTTGAGTGCCCAACTTGATTTGCATTACACTGATCGGGAGGAGCTCACGGAAGAAGAAATTTTTGAAGAGGGCTTCAGTTTGGAGGATGACTACCGATTTAGGGGCAGTTTGCCATCGGTATGGATTGCTCCGTTAGGGCAACTCCTGCAGGCTAGCCGATGGACCAAAAAAGGGATAGATGAAGGTGGAATTACCTTGACGCCCATGGAAGGGACAAAAAGCGAAGGGCTAAAAATTCCTTCAAACCAGGAAGAATGGCAGTTGATGGCGCAGGACCTGATACAGGCTATTTACGAGCTGGAAAAAAAAGAAGCTCCCCTCACCGTACATTACAGAAAAGTGGAGCGAGAGCAAATCAGCGAACTGAGTTTGACCATCCATTTCTCGAACAGGGAGGCTGTAATTGTTCAATCTGAGGTTTCTAAGAACATTCTGTGGGAAGAAGCCATAGCCCTGTTGAAGGTCGTATTTATGCCCGATTACCGCTACGAACAGGCCAAAGACAGCCCTGGAAACAAAAGAGGCGCCTACCTCGAATGTGGAGATGGCTTTTGGCACGAGCTAGGCAAAGGAGTAGTCAACAGCCATGCCTCTGTAGATGCAGTGGGCAAAATCAAGGCCGGCTTTGATCGCTTGCTTGAAGTGTAGTTAGCCTAGGTAATATCTTTCCTCCTTGAAAATGTTACCGACTTATCAGCTAGTGATGCGTTTCAAATCCGTATGAATATCCCGAATCATCTCCCCCAAATCTTCCAGATTCAGTGGTTTCTTTTTATCTCCCGGATTGGGAAAGTCCGTACTGATAAATGCTTTCGCCTCCCAAACCTCCAGTACCTCTTCTGCGCGTACCTCGTAAGGCTTGTAGATATCGTTATCAGAAACTAAAAATAGCTTCCCATTTTCTGCTAAATAGTTAAACACCCGCTTGTAGACTACCCCTTCTGTTTGGGTGACCAAGACGTAAGTTCTCCCGCTTTTTATGTCTTGGAGCTGATCCACATAGGTACCAATGACAATAGTCCCTGAAATTAAAGGCAGCATGGAGTCACCTGCCAATTCAAAGGCTCGGTAGGTCGCTTGTCGAGAAAGGTTAGGTAAATGAAACTGAGGGAGCGTCTCCATAAACTCAGGATCAGCAAAGCCATTGAGGTAGCCTGCTGAAGCCTTCTGACCCACCCAGGTTATGTTCTCCCGATCCGAATTGTCGGTTGCGATGGTCAGCACCTGCAGGTTTCGAGGTTGAAGTGCCATCCGACCTCTGGATTCGATGTCGTGGGACAGCAATTCCTCCACCCCTACTCCTAGCAAATTGCAAAGAATGAGCAAGGTGGAAAGTTTGGGTTCAGAACGACCATCTTCGTAAGCAGAAATCATGGTGCGCTGCACATCTAATTGCTCGGCAAGTTCGGTTTGGGTCAGGTTCTTCTGCTTTCTTAAAAAGCGAAGGTTTGCTGCTAGATAGCTCATGCGGAAAAAAGGTAAAAATGGTGATCATCTTGACTTGGTGCAATGGAAATAAAAGGATTGGCATGCAACAAGGATTCCCTTCTGCGTGCCAAACGAACCTTGATCTCTTCTAGGATATCCCCTTTGGACTTAGTTTCATTAATCAACAAGTACCCGTATTGTGGATTCTCCTTGTCCTCAATAAAAAACTTGACCTGGCAATTGCCTGAATTCAGGGCCTTGGTCGTAATGCGAATGGATGCGGCTTCGTTCATGTGCGTATCGTTTACAGGTGCTAAAGTAGTAATGTTACTTTAATAAACATTATTTTGTTATTAAAATAAACATATTTTGAGACAGTAATTGTCGGGAAAGAGAAAAATGGGCCTCAAAACAAGAGTGAAAATTCAAAAAAGGGTCGTATTGCTCGTTAAACAGAAAAATCAACCGCTCAGCCAATACTCGGGAATTCTAAACCTTTTCAATCCTTTCTTTATAATTAAAAGTATAACTTCGTTAAGTCACACTTTTGTCCACATTATGCTGACGATCTACAATTAGAATTAGCGGATGGCAAGAACTCCAAGAGCACTTCTGTCCCATTCCAACTATGAAATATCTTTTTCTTACGATTGCCTTATTTTTTGTAGTGCTTGGCTTGCAAGCCCAAACCTACAGCCTCAAAGGAACAGTCCTTGAGGCAGGCAAATCAGAACCCATTGCCTATGTCAACATCCTGCTGCTCCGGGTCTCCGATTCAACTCAGGTAGCCGGAACTATTTCAGAAGTAGACGGGCAGTTTGAGATCAAATCCATTAAAGAGGGTATTTACCTGTTCAAAATTCAATACCTCGGCTACCAAATTCTGTTCAGAACCTTGGACCTCCAATCGGACACCCAACTGGGAATCCTTTTCCTCCGTGAAGAAGAACAGGCCCTATCCGAGGTGGTGGTGGCAGCTAACCGAGCCGCAGGCGCACAAAAAAGAGACACCACACTCTATAATGCAGATGCCTTCCGAACCATGAAAGATGCCAGCGCGCAGGTACTGATTGAAAAATTGCCTGGCGTAGTATTCGACGGCGGTGTGCTGCAGGCCCAAGGAGAAAATATAACCCAAATCCTAGTGGATGGCAAACCCTTCTTTGGAACGGATGTACGCGCAGCCCTCCAAAACCTGCCCGCTGAAGTCATCCAAAGCATCGAGATTTTTGACCAGAAAAGTGAGAAATCCCAGGTCAGCGGTTTTGACGATGGAGAACGCCTCAAAACAATCAACATCATCACCAAAGTCAATCGCCGAAAAGGGCAATTTGGAAAAACCACCGCAGGCTATGGCAACCAAGACCGCTACCTCACAGGTACCAGCATCAACGCCTTCGACGAGGATCAACGGCTCACCTTTACTGGACTGGCCAACAATGTCAACCTCCTCACCTACTCCAGTGATGCGGCCACCCAATCCCAGGGCGAAGGAAGACCCCAAGAAGGCATTGTTACTACCTCAATCTTAGGACTTAATTACAGCAATCAATGGGGCACACAACTAAAAATCACCGGCAACTACGGGTATACCAAAAATGAAAACATTGGACTGATTAACCGAGTGCGGGATTTTGTAACCTCCGACCAATCAGACGTGACTTACACTGAAGAAGCACAAGATATCCGAACCAATCACCAACATGTAGCCAACATCCGATTGGAATACAACCCCAACGATAAAACAAGAATCTTATATATCCCTAGATTATCCGCAAATATTGAAACAGAAAATTCTTCATTTTTTGGGAAAACAAGCGATAAAAACACCCCCATCAACCAAGTTGAAAACCAACGAATAGGTAAGTACGATGACTACGATTTCTTTAATCGATTCATTATCAGCCGAAAGTTCAATACCCTAGGTAGGTCTTTGTCTTGGAGATCAATCCTACATCGTGGTTGGAATCGTGACGAATCCACTCGCTTGGCTACTTCCTTATTTTTTCAGGGTAGCGAAACTCGAAGTGAGATGTTAAACCAGCAAACACAAAGAGAACGCTTTGGAACTTTTTGGGAAACGGGACTTTCTTACACCGAAAAATTGGGTAAGAATGGACAATTGGAAATAGAATACGAAGTAGGAAATCGAACCAACGATTCGGATCAGCGCGTATACAATCGAGATAAGGAAGATTTTGGGTTGATCGAAGAGCTAGACACCCTACTCACCAATGTCTATTTCAGCGATTACCTCACCCAAGAAACTGAATTGGGTTACCAATACAGCACGGAAAAATTGAAATTCCAAACGGAGTTACAGTACCAATCTGCCAAACTTGACAATAGACAAGAATTCCCAAAGTCCTTTCAGTTGGAACGGAATTTTTCGGCTTGGCTCCCAACCCTTCGCTTGGAGTACAAATTCAACCCCAATACCAATATACAGGTCGATTACGATACCCAAACTGCTGAACCCTCCATTTGGCAGCTTCAACCGGTCATCAACAATACCAATCCCCTTCAATTACGTGTGGGAAATCCCGACTTGGACCAATCCTATAGCCAGGAAGTTCGCCTTCGCTTCCGCAGTCAAAATCCCGACAGCGATCGCAGCTGGTTTTTGTTTACCAGCTCCTCACTTACCAATCGGTTTATCAGCAACAGTACCCTGATCGCTAGCCAACCGATAACCCTAGTAGAAGGCATCACCTTGCAGAAAGGTGCCCAGCTCCTCAAGCCAGTCAACTTGGATGGCTTCTGGGAGATGCGCTCTTGGGCTAGTTATGGGATGCCGCTGGAATTCATTAAATCCAAATTGAATATAAGTGCTGGCGGAGGATTGACCCGTAGACCAGGTCAGGTCAATGACCGCATTGGCTTTACCAACTCCCAGCGCTTGAGTACTGGCCTTTCCATCGCCAGCAGCATCAGTGAAAACCTGGACTTCAACCTCTCTTCCCGCTCCTCATTCAATCGCTCGGAGAATACACTCAACCCCAACCTAAATACGGATTTTTTCCAGCAACGCTTCCGACTCAACTTCAACTGGATCATTTGGCAAGGCATCATCTACCGACTTGACTTGAATCACCAGATCAATTCGGGTTTGAACGCAGGCTTCAATACCAACTTCTCGCTAGTCAACATGAGTTTGGGTAAAAAAGTATTTAAAAATCAGCGTGGAGAGGTGAGCATCATGATCTATGACCTACTCAACCAAAACGCCAACGTACGACGAAATATCTCCGACACCTTCATCGAAGATATCCAAACTAACGTCCTACAGCAGTATTTTATGCTTTCCTTTACCTATAATATCCGGCGCTTCAGCAAGGGAATGGACGAGGAGGCCTATAAGGAAATGTAGAAGGATGAGGAAGGGGACTAACCTAGGGCATAGTCCCATTCGATTCATTTTTTGACGTCTCTTGAGTGAGGATCTAAAAATACCTACCCTAGCGCAGCGGGACTGCTGCAGTAAAAAAATGAACTGGAAAAAAGAGATTAAATCTTGGGGTGCAATTTTGGCTGTTTTTGCCTTTTTATATTTTACGGGACTGATTCCTGTGATTCAAGGGGGCTTACAATCGGTGTTGCTCGCTACGGGTTTGATGAAGCCCAGCATCGAGGTGCCCGACCTCACCGACCAAAAGTTTGACTACCGCGGACAGTTTACTGATTTTAAAGGGAATACCATCGATCTCCAAGCCTACCGTGGCAAAACCGTATTTATCAACCTTTGGGCTTCCTGGTGTGGGCCTTGCCGCGCAGAGATGCCCCACATTTCCGATCTTTACGATGCGGTTAAGGATACCCAAAATCTCGAATTTTTGATGATTGGGCTAGACGAAAACAAGCAGAAAAGTCAAGATTTTATGGAGGGAAAAAGTTGGACCTTCCCTGTAGTCCATGCCAGTTATGGCTTGAATGAGAGTTTACAAAGCGAATCCATCCCCACCACTCTTGTGGTCAACAAGGAAGGGAAAATCGTGTTTTACCAACAAGGGATGAGCAATTTCAATACGGACGAATTCAAGGCTTTTTTACGTGGTCAATAAATCCCTTGACAAATCAGATATTCACCTTCCATTGAGTGTCCGAAGAATCTAGGATTTCTTTGCCCCAGATCGGCAGCTCTGCCTTGATGCGCTCCACCAGTTCCTCGCAGGCTTGTTGTGCAGCTTTCCGGTGTTTGGAAGAAGTAAAGACAAAAAGGCAAATTTCTCCCACCTTGATCTCCCCGAGACTGTGGTAGATGTGCATGCAGGTCAGCGGGTACTTCGCAAAGACATCTTCCCGAATTTCAAAGGCCTTCTCTAGGGCCATTTCTTCATAACAGGTATACTCGATAGCGATCACTTTGCCTTCTGGCTTTTCATCGGCACGGATTTGACCTAAAAAAATAGAGTGGCCTCCAATGTCTGTTTTGGTGGCATGATTGGCAATGGATTGGGCAATCTTCTCGGGTAAGATGGGGCCTTGCACGAATATATTCTTGGGGCTGCGTACCTTTTCCATGGCTCAATTACGATTTTAGGGCATTGATGCCTCCACGAATGGAGAAAATCTTCTTATCGGGATAGGTTTGCTGGAGGAGCTGCGCCGCTTTTTGGCTTCTTACCCCACTTTGGCAGAAGCAGAGAATCTCTTCCGCATCCTCAAATTGGTCCAACTGGCTTGAAAGGATGGAATAAGGCACTTTCACCAAGCCCGAACAGTCCAAAGGAGGCATTTCCCCGGGTTCGCGCACATCCACAAAAGCCACCTCCTGCCCCATCAATTTCATCGCCTCATTCCAAGTCAGCTGCTGAATGCCTTTAAAAGCCGAAGAGTAATCCCGTTGGTGAAAATCATTCCAAGAAGCTGGAAGAGCGGATTGATTTGCTGGATTGGGCTGAATTTCCAGTTCCTGAAACTGAGTATTAAGACTATTGAAAAGTAGTAATTTATTGCTGAGTGGCTTGCCAAGACCAGATACTACTTTGATCGCTTCCAAGGCCATCAGATTTCCAATAATCCCTGGCAACACCCCTAGCACGCCCGTTTCGGCACAGTTGGGGATTTCCTGAGGAGCGGGAGGATTGGGAAATACATCGCGGTAATTGCAGGGATGGCTACCTACATTAAATACTGACACTTGCCCTTCGTACTGGTAAATGGCCCCATAGACGAGCGGCTTTTTGAGGAGCACACAAGCATCGTTGACTAGGTATCGGGTAGGAAAATTGTCCGAGCCATCCACCACCACATCATAGTGAAAGATGAGTTCTTGTGCATTTTCTACCGTTATGAATTCAGGAATAGCCTTCCACTGGATGTCGCTGTATTTTTCTTGAAAATACTGTACCGCCGTTTCGGATTTATTTTTACCTAGGTCCTGTTGCCCAAAAAGCACTTGCCGGTTGAGATTAGAAAGGGCTACTACATCTCCATCCACCACGCAAATTCTACCGACGCCAGCGGCGGCCAGGTAAAGTAAAGCAGGGCAACCCAGCCCACCTGCGCCGATGACGAGCACGGAAGCCTGCTTCAGTTTGGCTTGGCCTTCTTGGCCAAATCCTGGCAAGATCACTTGTCTTTCAAATCTATCCATGGTTCAGCCTCCAGAAAATGGGGGTAAAAGGGCAATCTCCTGCCCTTGGGAAATATCCGTATCTGCTTGTATAATTTTCCGATCCAGCGCCATACGAAAGGTCAAGGACTTTAGCTTAGGAAATTGCTCGAGCAGCTGCTGTCTGAGGAATTCCGAGCTACCTGGGTTTACGAGTTCAAGCGACTCGGAGCCTATTTTTTCAGCGAGCATTCCAAAGGCTTTGAGCTGGATGTAGTGCGGCATGTACAAATCTTAATTTGAAACTAAATATAGGAGATTTGGGGGTTTGGTGATTGTTTTTTTTAAGCCTGTTATGAAAAAAATCAACCAAAAATCAGCTTCACCGCCGCAAAGGCTAGGATGAAGGCCAAGAGGTAGGTGAGGAATTTGGGTCTCCACTTTTTAGCGCCCAAGTAGGCACCGAGTGCCCCTCCAGCCATGGTAAGGGGAATCAGCACCCAGAGCTGTGGGGATAGCTCTACCTGAAAGACGGAGGCTCCAAAAAAACCAGCGATCGAATTCACAAAAATAAAGAGCGCACTTACTGCGGCTGTTTCCTTCACTCCCAACCATCCCAAAAGAAGTAAAATGGGCGAAAGAATAATCCCTCCACCAATGCCAATCATCCCAGAAAGCAAGCCGATACTTCCCCCCAGGAGCGCTACCATCCAGGGCTGCTGGGCAAACTTGGGTTGAGAGGATACTGGAAAAATCCCCGCAAATCGTAACACCGGAAATAGAAGCAATACCCCAAGCACCTGCTTGTACATCGTGGCATCCAATAAAATCCGCCCTCCGAGGTAAGCTGCGGGAATTGAAAAAATCACCAAGGTAAGGAATAGCCGCATGGGGAAAATTGCTGCTTTCCGGTAATTCAAAAACGAAATCAGGGAAACAAATACGTTTAAGATCAAAGCAGAAGGACGAATCTCCTGCGGAGCAAAGCCCATCAGCGCTAAAATCATTAGGTAACTACTCGCTCCTCCGTGCCCTACGGCGGCATACATAAAAGCAGCAACAGGCATCAAAAGGTACAAGAAATACTCCCAATTTTCCATGTTACCAGGGATAAAACGGTACTAGAGTTCCCTCCTTCAAAAGGTGCTGTTCCTCTCCGATCTCGATCAAGCCATCTGCCGATCCAAAGGAAAGTAGGTTGAAGGATTCTTGCCCAGGCAAGACTTCCACCTGACCCGCTGCCAAACGCGCTTTAAGAAATACAGTCAACTTCGCCTGCTTTTCCCAGTTTGCTGCCAAGGGATAACTGCTGGTCTGAATCCAAGCGGCTGGATTCCCCATCCATTGGGTCAAGCTGGGCTTCACATACTGCATGAAGCAGGTCAAAACAGAGGCAGGATTACCCGGAAGGGCAAACACCAGCTTCCTCCCTTTTAATCCAGCCAAAAGTGGCTTTCCAGGTTTTTGCTTGACCTTATAAAACAAGGTTTCCACCCCATTTTCGGCCAAACCCTCCTTCACAAAGTCAAAATCGCCTACCGAAATACCTCCTGTAAGCAACAACACATCGGAGGAGGCTAGCGCTTCTCCAATAACCCGAATGACTTCAGTGGGATCATCCTTCACTTTCCAAACCTTTACCTCGGAGATTCCTAATTGACTCAAGTAGCCCAGAAGAGCGGGTCCATTGGCATTGTAGATTTGTCCAGGCTGCAAAGTTTGTCCTACCTCCACCACCTCATCTCCAGTGAGAATGATGCTCACTTTAGGCGCTGCGTTAACGGTAACCTCCTCAACTCCTAGTGAAGCCAGGAGCCCAAGTGTACCTGGGGTAATGCGTGTGCCCTCTGCCAAAATCAACTGTCCCTGCTCACACTGGGTTCCTGCACGCCGGAGGTTCATTCCTTGGGTCAACTTTTCAAGATCAAAAAATATACGGTCTCCTTGCACGCGCACCCATTCCTGCTGCACGATGGTATCGGCTCCCTTGGGAACAGGAGCCCCTGTAAAGATCCGAACGACAGTTCCCTTTTGCAACGTAAAATCTGGGAATGTTCCTGCCTGCACCACTTGGGCTAACCGGCGGCTATCTCCCCCATCCTCCCAGGCAAAGGCATAACCATCCATACCCGAATTATCAAAGGAGGGCACCTGCATCGGTGCATGTACGGGGCTGGAGGTCCAATATCCTAGTGATTTTTGCAAAGGCAACTGCACTTTTTCCCCAGAAAGGGAAAGGCCCCTCAGGATTTCTTTGGCTTCCAGGACGGGTATAAATTCTTTCATTATCCTCCTATGCTGATCATGCTGCGATTTTCAATGGCTTCAGGATTGGCTTGCGTATAATCTGGACCAAACTGACCCCCCAAAGCGGCATGCTTTCTGGACAAAGAGAGTCGAATAATCGGTTCTACCTCATCTCCCTGTCGGAGAGCTCCCAAGAGGTCCAATTCCTCCTTTCCAAAGAGGCAATTTTTGATTTTTCCATCGGCGGTGAGTCGGAGGCGGTTGCAACTGCCGCAAAAGTGCTCACTCATGGTCGTAATGAAGGCAAAGGTGCCTGCAAATCCGGGGACTTGAAATTTCTTGGCGGTATCGTGTTTCTGGTCGTCCAATTTAATGATTTCAAATCGAGGTCGAACGAGTTCAAGGAGCTCCGCAGCGGTCACCACCTGTTTACTTTGCCAGTGATTGCCCGAAAAGGGCATAAATTCAATAAAACGCACATGAATGGACAACTTTTCCGTGAGTTGCACAAAGTCCCCCACTTCTTCTTCGATCATTCCATGTAGGGCCACGGCATTGAGTTTGACGCGGAAACCGGCTTGAAGCAGGAGTTGGATATTGTCCCATACTTGGTGAAACTGATCCCGACGGGTTAATTTGAAAAATTTCTCCGGCTGCAAGGTATCCAAACTCACGTTGATGGAGCGAACCCCTGCTTTTTTGAGGGCCTCCAAGTGCTTGTGAATCAGGACCCCATTGGTTGTGAGGGTGAGTTCAACCGGTAGAGCGGAAAGCTGCTCCAAAATCTCAGGAAACTCTTTTCGTGCCAGAGGTTCTCCTCCTGTCAAACGGATTTTTTTTACTCCTAACCCCACGAAAACTTGGGCTAGTTTCACAATCTCTTGGGCGCTCATGAGCTTCGACTGCGGCATCCATTCCATTTCCTCCACCGGCATGCAGTAGCTGCAACGGAAATTACAGTGATCTGTCAGCGAAATGCGCAGGTAATCGTGAATACGGCCAAAACTATCGTGAAGCATAGCGCTATGTTAGGAAAAATCGTCGGAAAATGAAATTAAAGACCTATTCTAATTCCAAGTAAGCTTACTTTACTTTTTGAAAAGGTGTGGAGAAACTATAGAGCAGGCTTACATTCCATAAAAAATCATCTCCAGGGATTTCGGAATTTAGTTCTTGGGTAAATTGCGTTTGAAAACCAATTGGAAAACCAGGTTTCGTGACCGTGAAGTTGGAGGTGAAATAAGTACCTCGGCTATTTTCTACATCTAGATAAAAAAGCTGGGGATTTATCTTTAAGTTGAGGTTTTTCCCAATTGGAAGTTTTGAAATCGTTGTGTTTAAGGAAAGAAAATTCAATCTATTTGGAGGCACTGGATTGAATCCATGTCCCTGTAAATAATAAAGCCCAATACTTACCTTCGGAGATATTTTATAGGTTGGCACTAATTCCATTATCAGAAATTGCTGATTGACTAACATCTCTACTTCTTTCCCATTAACTTTGACGAGACGTTTTTGAAAGGCAAATACTGGACCTCCACCCAAGGATAGGGTAAAGGGCTTGTCTTTGATTGCTTTGTAACGTCCAAAAAATGTGAAATTCCAAGGCTTCCCATCCATTCCAAAACGAAGTCCAGGATCAAAAGAGAAGCGCTTCCCCGACAAGGTTAGGTCAAACAATACTGCTGGTTTACCTAAAGTGAATGAAGGAATGAAGGAAACCCCATTATTGGTTGCCGTGATCACTCCTCCAAACTGACCCGTAGGGGTAGCAGGTGTTGTTTCCTGAGCCATTAAGGAATCGGATATCAGAAAACTTGTAAAAATCAACACCAAAAATTCAAAAAGCGATTTTTGATTTTTTAAAATTTTGGCTAAAGTAGCAATCCAAACACCTTTAGGAAACATGAAAACATATTAATTGACTACAAAGATGGGAGTTATCCCTACAAATCCGAAACCACTTGTCAAATGAAAACTTACTTTTTTTTCAAATAATTTAAAATGGCTAGACCGGATGCTACTCCATGTATTTCGATAACCTTCTGTTTGAATTTCATAAGATTTACGCTTGATTAACCTCGTGCCTTGTAATATAAATTTATTGCCTACAGCACCATTAACATCAACGGATCCTCCCGACAAGTTGATGTGAACCCCAACATACCGATCCTTTGGGTCTTGCGTGATCACTTGAATTTTGTGGGCACCAAATTTGGTTGTGGGATGGCCCAGTGTGGAGCTTAAACTATACACCTTGACGGTACTGCTGTTCGCTCCTGCTCTCTTTCTCTGTCCAGCGTGGGTAGTTCCGAACTAACTACCATCGAAGGGCTTTCTGATGTACAGGATTTAAGTTTTGGTAGTTGTGAAACGGAGGATCCCTCCAAAACGCTACACCTCTAAAAAATTAATTTGGATCCACATCCACGATCCAGCGGACCGATCGAAATTCTGGGATGGCTTGCAGGTCTTCCAAAATTTTGGACAAGCGCTCCTTAAATACGGATTGGGTATCGCCTTGTCGGTCCAACTTGATCAAGGACTCCAATTGGTACAGGTTTTTGATCCGGGCAATGCTTCCCTTTTCAGGGCCCAGGACTATTTTTTTGAGTGCAAGATTTGACATTTCTCGATGCAGTGCATGGGCTGCCTTCTCGGCCGTCCCATAGACCGCATGTCGCGTGGTGATCTTTACTAACTTGACAAACGGTGGATAGTAGAAAGCCTTGCGATCTTTCAACTCTTGCTCGTAAAAATCTGCATAATCCCCATGGATTACGTTTTTATAAAGCTCGGTCTCTGGATTACGTGTTTGGATCACCACATGGCCTTGCGCAACTCTTCGGCCTGCCCTACCCGCCACTTGAGTAATCTGCTGAAAGGCCCGCTCTCCCGATCGAAAATCAGGGAAATTCAAAATCCGATCCCCATCCCAAATGCCAACTACCGTCACTCGTCCAAAATCCAGCCCTTTGGTGATCATTTGGGTGCCTACGAGGATGTCGATTTGGCCTGCAGCAAACTCATCCAAGACGCGTTGGTACCCATACTTGGATCGGGTGGTATCCAAATCCATTCGTCCCATCCGTGCTTCGGGGAAAAGTAGGGCCAAAGACTCTTCAATTCGTTCGGTGCCCATTCCCTGCGTGCTGAGCTGATTACTTCCACAGGCCGGACAGCTGGATGGAATTTTCTCCTTATAGCCACAATAGTGGCAGCGAAGTTCGGCGGCAAACTGATGGTAGGTCAAACTCACATCGCACTGCACGCATTGCCCGGTCCAGCCACAATCTTCACACTGCATGAAAGGAGCATAGCCCCGGCGATTTTGAAAGATAAGCACCTGCTCTTGGTTTTCGAGGGCACGCTGAATCTGCTCGCGCAACACACGCGTGGTATCGAGTTTGAGTAAGTTTTTCTTCCGGTCTACCCCAAGATCTGCTAAGTGGTATTCTGGCAAGGTAGCCTTACCAAAGCGCTCCGAGAGTTGCACCAACCCATACTTCCCCTGGCTGGCAT
Organism: Bacteroidota bacterium; assembly: GCA_027593175.1. GTDB lineage: Bacteria > Bacteroidota > Bacteroidia > Cytophagales > Cyclobacteriaceae > Algoriphagus. The sequence continues at coordinate 42,179 of JAQCJI010000015.1, forward strand.
TGAAATAAGATTCAAAAGAAGGGGTTGCAGATCCCAAAAGCGTGTGCGCTTGGTGTACGTAGGCCAGCATGATGGCTGCATCGCGAGCATGGTAGCGAGGTGCAGGGTCAAACTGCTTATAACTGGGTTCGTGTTCCTCATCCACAATCACCAATCCTAGGCTATCAAAAGGCAAAAACAAGGAGGAACGCACGCCTACCACAAAGGAGAAACGGCCATTCAACACCCCATTCCACACCTCCACACGCTCGTTGTCCGAATACTTGGAATGGTACACGCCCATACTGGATCCAAATACTTGTTTGAGCCTTCCGACCAGCTGCGTGGTCAACGCTATTTCAGGAAGGAGTAAAAGCACTTGAGAACCACTGCCTAGGGCCTCCTGAATCAATTTGATGTAGATCTCCGTTTTGCCAGCACCGGTGATGCCCTGAAGGAGGACGGTTTGCTTCCCTTCAAAATGTGCCTTGATTTGATCCATTGCCACCTGCTGGGCTTCCGACAGGTCTGAAGCCTCCCGCTCGGCTGCTTCCTCTGGGATGCGGTCCACCAACTGGGTGTAGGATTCGAGCACCCCATTTTTAATCAAGGTCTTTAGGGAGCTTTCAGAATCTCCCTCCTCCAATACGCTGGCCTTGGCTAGGCCTTTTGCATTCAACTCAGGGCGCTGATGCACGGGGAGGTCGCGCAAAAATTTGAGCAGAATCGCTTCCTGCTTGGGCTTAGATTGAAGCTCCTCAAATAGCCCCTCCAAGGCTCCCGGTGCCAGGTAGTTCGCATTCAAGCGCAGCCTGGTCTCGATCTTGGGGCTGTATTTTTCTTGCACCTTTTCAAAAATCAAAATCGCCTCCTTGGCCACCAAACTCTTCAGAATGGGATGGATGGCCTTTACGCCAAGGAGCTGCTCGCAGTCTTCGTAGCTGAGTTCATCTTTGGTAGCTAAGGCTTCTAGTATTTTTTCTTCCCGCACATCCAAGGGATAGGGGGAGGTTTCGGGATCAAACTCAGGATGGAGTTGGATTTTACTTTCGGAGGAAAGTCGTAGTCCTGAGGGAAGGGCGGCACCCATGACCTCTCCGATATGGCAGCAGTAGTAGGAAGCCATCCACACCCAAAAGCGAATTTGCAGGGGATTGACGCTGGGCTGATCCTCGAGCAGATCCAATACTGGCTTGGCCTCGTATGCTTGGGGAGGGCTGTGGTGTACCCGGCCGATGATGCCGGTGAGGACTTTTTTCTTCCCAAATTGAACCAGCACCCGACAGCCAATCTGAAGCAGGGGCTGAAGCGGTTTGGGCACCTTGTAGGTAAACATCCGTGGAATGGGAACGGGCAAAATAACGTCCACGAAATGATTTTCGTCAAAAGAAGATGAAGGTTCTGGAAATAGTTTGTCCACCAAATTAGTTCAACTGAGGTACCAATGTAAGTGCATCCTCGACCGTTGCCACAGGCCTACGACAACTCCGATTTACACATACGTAAATTAAGGCATTTCCTTCGGTATCGCCCCCTTTTCCATGAAGAAGTGGGACGCTGTCTGTCGGAGATTCCGACCAGGCCAGCACCGCATTGGGAAGGTAGTTGGCTAGCAGCTCCAGCGCTTTTTCCTTTGCTCCCCTACCCACAATAGCAATCTCTGCTGTGGGCACCAAACTCTCCAAGTAGAAGTTGGCCCAATTGCACAAAAAGCCAGGTTCCTTCAAAATAAGTTCCTTCATTCCACCCAGCATACGCGCCGCGATTTTCCCATAATTCTCCTGGTAGGTAAGTAGGGAAAGTTGATGTAAGCTACGTGCAAGGATGGAGTTGGAGGCAGGGATGACGTTGTCAAAGAGTTCTTTTTTGTTGGCGATTAATTTTTCAGCACTTGGGTCAGAAAAGTAGAAATAGCCATCTTCAGGGTCATAAAATCGCGCCAAGGTGATGTTTGCAAGGGATTGGGCAAAAGCCAAAAACTGCTCTTCCCCGCAGGTAGAATAGGCCATCAATGCCGCCTTGAGCAGGGCTGCATAGTCTTCCAAGAAGGCGGGCGTGTAGGCCTCCCCATTTTTGTAGCTGCGGTACAGCGTGCCGTCTCGAAAGAGTTTTTGTTGGACAAAGTTCAGGTTGCGCAGGGCAAGCTCCAAATACTCCTCTTCCCCAGAGGCCAGGTAGGCTTGGATCAAGCCTGCATCCAGGAGGCCATTCCAGCCTGCAAGGACCTTATCGTCCTTGCCAGGGTATATCCTTTGGTTACGATGCTGGAGCAAATTGGCTTTTTGAGCGCTGAGCTTATCGAGAAAGGTCTCGAGGGGGATTTCCTGATCCTTGGCCACCTGTTCATAGGACTCCACTTGGAAGAGAATGTTTACCCCCTCCTCCCAGTTGCCCGCTGGCTTCAAGGAATACAGGTCGCTAAACCAGGGAAATTCAGGGCCGAGTAGTTCTTCTAATTCGGTATAAGCCCAGGTATAAAACTTCCCTTCTACCCCTTCGCTGTCCGCATCTTGGGCTGCGTGAAAGCCGCCTTCTTCTTGCATCATCTCAGACAGGAGCCAGTCTTTGGTTTCCCGTACTTTTTCCAAGTAAAACCGATCCTTACTGACCTGATAGGCTTTGGCGTAGAGTTCGAGCAGCTGCCCGTTATCGTAACCCATCTTTTCAAAGTGGGGGGCAAACCATTCCCCATCGACGGAATAGCGGGCAACGCCCGCTCGTAGGTGATCGTAGATCCCTCCCATCCCTATTTTTCGGAGCGTAAAAAACACGGCTTTTTGCAGGTCTACTCGTGAAGCTAGGAGGGCATAATCTAGAACAAAGTGCCAGATGGCCGGCATGGGAAACTTAGGAACACGGTTCATCCCTCCCCATTCCGGATCAAATTGGGATGAAAGCTTGGCGATAACCTCCACCAATTCATCTGGATCCAAGTCCCCTTCTCCGGCTTGGATTCCGTACTTGTCCGTTTCCTTGTGGTTGAGACTCCGTCCAAATCCCTCGGCACTTTCTGCCAGCTGATCCGGATGGGCGGCGTAGGCATCGGCAATGCTACCTAGGAGCTGCTTCCACTTGCCATTGGGAAAATAGGTGCCCCCGTAGAACGGCTTTTGGTTGGGCATCAAGAAAACATTCAAAGGCCAGCCTCCCTGAAGTCCCATAGCCTGTACAGCATCCATGTAGATATTGTCCAAGTCCGGACGCTCCTCGCGGTCGATTTTGATGCAGACAAAATGGGCATTCATCAGTTCCGCCGTTGCGGCATCTTCGAAGCTTTCCTTCTCCATCACATGGCACCAGTGGCAAGCGGAGTAGCCAATGGAGACCAAGATGGGCTTATTTTCTTCGCTTGCTCGCGTCAACGCCTCAGGTCCCCATGGGTACCATTCCACGGGGTTGTGCGCGTGTTGCAGGAGGTAAGGACTTTGGGAATTGAGGAGTCGGTTAGGGGACATGTAAAATTTTTATTTTCACTTGGAGAACTTAGCGTTGCAGTCTGGATTTTACGTCTTGGATTTCTTCAGAAAAATCAAATTCGTCCTGCAATCGTTCCAGTTTGCCCAGTATATTTTGAAGGAACTTGCGATGCGCTTCGGAATCTGGGTTAAGGGAACGGTGTGCCAGTTCGAGCTGTATTTTTTGAATTTCGGCCACTTTTTGTTGGGTAGTTTGCATAAAAATAGCTTGCTGCCACTTTTTCCAGATGTAGTTTTCCGCTTCCTCCGTAGGGTGTACCAAATCCGCTTTGTAGAAGCGGTAATCGCGAAGCTCATCTACCAGAATCTCGTAAGCAGGGAAGTAAGTGACCGCCTCCAGCTGTTGCTCCAGCTGGGCACAAAGCACGCGTAGGAGGCTCTTGCTCAACTGATTTTCGGAGATCCCTTCCTTGGTATGGCGAACAGGGCTGAGTGTCAGGATGATTTGAAGATTTGGATACCCCTGAAGCAGGGCTTCCAATACTGATCCTAGTCCAGCTACTAGTTCTTCTAGGGTGGAAAGTTTCTTTTCAAAGAGATCTGCTGGCTGTTTATGGCAGTTGGCCACTCGTCCAAACTCCTTGTGCATGTAGATCCAGGCGGTCCCGAGGGTAAGTACTAGATGGGAAGCCTCCTTTAGATAATGATGCAAGCGGAGCATTTGGCGGGTAAAGTTTTCTTCCAATTCGGCCCGAGTGTCACCCCTCACGTCGGAATGGGCTGCATAGTGCACAAAAAGACCTTCGCGCTCCACTATTCCGGCTGGATTCATGGGTGCAGCAGGAACGGCTTGTTTGAGGAGATCTGTCAAGTTGAGCGGGTGAAAAAGCGTCCCAAAGGGATTGATAAGAACATCAAACTTGGCCTCCCGCATCTTTTTACCGATGGTTTGTGCAAAGCAAGAGCCCAGGCTCAGCACCTTGGAGCTGTGGCTAATGGGAAAAGGAGATGAAGGAATAGGAAAATCAATCGACCAACGCATGGGGTGAAGTTAAGCAGGGATGGGCAATTCGTGTATTTTTTTTATTTCAAATCTCTAAATCCCCCCTGCCCCCTTAAGAAGGGGGAATCGCCCAGATAGGTCTTCAAATAAATACTTTTAACTCAAAAATTTAATCCATAACTAATGTTT
>JAQCJI010000083.1 GCA_027593175.1 Bacteroidota bacterium
GACATTTTTACCGCATGCCTTTGTGGGGTGGAAAGATGGAACAATTGACATCACTAGAGGGTGAAAATCAAGCGGTTCTTTCCCCAGATGAAAAGTTTTTGGCAATTCTCCACAGCTATTCCAATGTTCCTACAGAGTTGTATGTGCAGGGAAATAAGGTGGGCGCCAAACCCATACGTCTGACCTCTGGGCAGTCTGAAGAATTTAAAAATTACGCTTGGCGCGACCCACAGTTGGTGACTTTCCCAGCGCAAGATGGAGCACAGGTCCCTGCACGGCTTTACACCCCAGATTCTAGTAAAAAGAATGGAGCTGCAGTCCTGTTTGTACATGGAGCAGGATACCTTCAAAATGCCCATAAATGGTGGAGCAGCTACTTTAGAGAATACTTTTTTCACAACCTACTCACCGATTTAGGATATACCGTTTTGGACATTGACTACCGTGGATCAGCAGGATATGGCAGGGATTGGCGTACGGGAATTTACCGTCATATGGGAGGTAAAGACCTTTCAGATCAGGTGGACGGCGCAAATTACCTGATTCAGCAACAGGGAGTAGAAGCTGGTCGAATAGGAATTTATGGAGGGAGCTATGGCGGTTTTATTACGCTCATGGGCCTTTTCAATCATAGCAATGTTTTTACCTCAGGAGCGGCCCTACGCGCTGTCACCGATTGGGCCCATTACAACCATGGCTATACCGCCAACATTCTAAATACACCCGAAGAAGACCCCATTGCCTACCGCCGTTCCTCTCCCATATTTTTTGCAGAAGGATTGAAAGGCAACCTCTTAATTGCGCATGGTATATTGGATGTTAATGTGCACTTTCAGGATGTCGTACGCCTCTCACAGCGACTAATCGAATTAAAGAAAGATAATTGGGAAATGGCTGTTTATCCAGTAGAAGACCATGGTTTTGTCTCTCCAAGCTCTTGGACAGACGAATACAAGAGAATATTAAAGTTGTTTAACACCACGCTATTAAAACAGTAAGTCTCATGCTGATACCCTATCGCTCACTTTTCCTCTGCCTTCTTCTTGTAAGTGGACCCCCCCTCACAAGCAAAGGGCAATCCACATCCTCCCAAGGCCTAGTGGCAGACCATGCCATGGTCGTATCAGCTCGAGAAGAAGCCTCCAAAATAGGAATCGAGATCTTACGGCAAGGAGGAAATGCCTTTGATGCTATGATGGCTACAGAAATGGCTTTGGCTGTTAGTTTTCCTGTTGCTGGCAATCTAGGTGGGGGTGGCTTTTTGGTTTATCGGATGGCAGACGGGCGAATTGGAAGTTTGGACTACCGAGAAAAAGCACCCTTGGGTGCTAGCAAGAACATGTATTTGGATAAAGACGGAAATGTAATTCCAAATTTGAGCACTCAAGGAATTTTAGCTTCTGGAGTACCAGGCACTCTGGCTGGGATTTTTGAAGCTCAGGCCAAGTTTGGAAAACTTAAACCCAAGCAAATTCTGCAACCGGTAATTGATTTGGCTCGAAATGGCTATGTGGTGACTAAAAATCAGGCCGAAAGTTTACGGATGCATCGACAAATTTTCATCCAAATAAATGGTCTAAACACCTTTTTTGGAAAAGAAATTAAAGAGGGGGACATTTTAAAACAACCAGTGCTTGCCAATACCTTGGAACGAATTGCTAAATATGGGAGACCTGAATTTTACAAAGGAGAGACGGCGAAGATATTGGTAAACTATTTTCAATCGAATGGAGGGATTATTTCCAAAAAGGATCTTGCTCAGTACAAAGCCGTATGGAGAGATCCTATTGTTTTCCCGTACCGAGACTTAAAAATTATCTCCATGGCACCTCCTAGCTCTGGGGGAATTACCTTGGGACAAATCATGTCCATGCTGGAGCCCTACCCACTCAAAAAGCTTGGGCATCACTCACCCGAATACATACAAGTTTTGGTAGAAGCCGAGCGTCGTGCATATGCGGATAGAAATCACTATTTAGGAGATCCTGATTTCGTAAAAATACCTACAAATCAATTACTTGATTCCGCTTACCTCAAGTCAAGAATGAGTAATTTTTCTTTTGAAAAAGCCAGCAAATCGGCAGATATTGCACGGGGTGATCTCTCCTTTTCAGAAAGTATGGAAACTACTCACTACTCTATTGTGGATTCGGATGGCAATGCGGTATCGGTCACCACTACACTCAATGGTGCCTATGGATCGAAAGTATATCTTGAGGAATTGGGCTTCTTTATGAACAATGAAATGGATGATTTCAGTGCCAAAGCTGGAGTCCCCAATATGTTTGGATTGGTAGGCACAGAAGCAAACAGTATTGCTCCAGGCAAGCGCATGCTCAGTTCGATGACTCCTACTTTGGTTGAAAAAGAGGGCAAACTATCCATGGTTGTTGGAACTCCAGGAGGATCCACCATTATTACCACGGTGTTACAGATCATTTTGAATGTCTATGAATTTGATATGGGCATGCAGCAAGCGGTAAATGCGCCAAGGTTTCATCACCAATGGCTACCAGACCTCGTAAACTTTGAACCCAAGGCATTTGGCACTGCACTCGTAAATCAGCTCAAATCCAAGGGATACTTACTTAATGAAGGAAATAGCCCCATCATTGGAAAAGTAGACGCCATACGCGTCTTGCCCAATGGCAAACTTGAAGGCGGTGCGGATCCTAGAGGGGATGATAAGGCTCTGGGGTATTAATTTATTGGGATAACTTTCACCTTCCATAAAAACTAATTTCCATTTTCCTTCCGTTAATCAAAAATTTTGAAGACTTCCTATTTTAAGCATTAACTTTTATTTCGGTAAACCCATTCATAACCTATGAAAAATCGTCGCGAATTTCTTCAAAAATCAGCACTTGGAATTGCAGGGGTACTCACAGCTCCAGCATGGCTTCAAGGAGCACCTTCCTTAATCAAATCACTTGGCAAGCCGAACTCCTTGATCAATGGAGTACAGATCGGATGCATCACCTACTCCTTCCGCTCCATGGCTGATCAAAGTGCCGAAGCAACCCTCAAATACGTGCTTGAATCTGGTATTTCATCTATTGAATTGATGGGTGATCCAGCGGAAAGTTTTGCAGGCATGCCTACTCCTAGTTTTAATCGCTCTCGCATCTTCCAGTTGGGAGGTAAACAAAGGCGAGGAGAAACTCTTACGGAGGATGAAAAAAAAGAAGTTAGCGACTGGCAATCCCAAAGTGCTTCCTACATCAAAGAGGTGGCCGAGTGGAGAGTCCAAGCGGATATGAAGAAGTTTGAACAGCTTGGAAAAATGTATAAGGATGCGGGAGTGAGCATTTATGCCTTCAAACCAAATGTCTTTGGAGCGAATAATTCTGATTTAGAAGTTACTTATGGCTTACGTTCGGCGAAAGCCTTAGGTGCAAGCCATGTTACTTTAGAGCATCCCTCAAATGATGTACAGACCTTACGCTTAGGTCATCTTGGTGAACAAGAGCAAATGTCAGTTGGCTACCATGGGCACGAACAAGAGACCTTCACTTTTTGGGATACTGCTCTTAGCCAAAGTACTTCCAACGGTCTTAATTTAGATGCAGGACATTACATTGCTGCTGGACATACGGATTTAATCCCTCTCATTGAGAAACAACATCGTAGGATCCTTAGCATGCACACCAAGGACCGACAAACTCCTGCGCATGGGAAAGGAAACCTAGCCTGGGGAAAGGGTGATACACCCATCAGCGATATTTTGCAGTTGATGAAGAAAAATAAGTACAGCTTCCCTGCTACGATTGAACAAGAATACAAAATTCCTCAAGGTTCAGATGCAGTCAAAGAAGTGCAGCGCTGCCTTGAATTTTGTAGAAAAGCGTTGGGTTAAAAATAAGGGGTTTTTTCCCTTTTTTAATTCCTATTTATGTCCTTCTGGCATCTTTTCTCCAGCCAAAATTGAGAATGGAAGTCGGTTAGATCTTGGAGGGATGGGACAGGTTGCAAATTCTGTATACGCACAAGGTGGATTGTACCCAAAGTTAAAGTCTAATAAGGTCATTCCATTCGCTCCAGGAGGATCCACATAGAGGTAGCGGCCTGTGGGATAGGTTTGCGACGCACTCGTATCATCTGAAAATAAAACAAACAACTTTCCCAGCTCATCCAAAACTAGAATCTCAAAATCGTTGCCTTCGTATTCAAACTGCAGTACACCTATCAATTTCCAGGAAATTAACTGGCCCAATACATTAGTGATATCCAGCGTTTGATTAAATCTAGGCAGCAATTTTGCCTGAAAACGATAGGTTGAATTGTAATCAAAGGTCGGTGTAGGCGTAAAATCCTGAAGTTTAGGATTTTTTAAATCGCGTAAACGAAAGGCATATTCTTTTCCTCGTTTAATAATTGACCATTTCCAGTTTTTATAATAGAGTCCACTAGGTCCATACTCGGTTGGAAAAGCAAGCTTCTTTTTTTCATAAAGTGCATTCCTTGAATCATTTTGAACTCTTTCGTAGGCCACAAACCAGACCGAATCTTGTCCAAATTCAAATTTTCCAAGTGTTGCTTCCCCCGCATCCTTCGAAAAACCCAAACTCTTTAAATCGATTTCCTCCAGATAGGGCTTCTCAGAATTCATCCAAATCAATTCCACCAAATTAATCCATCCATTTTCTCCAATTAGCTCGGCTTGCCGTTCTATTTTCCATTGTTCAAATCGCTCTTGCTGTGCAGAACCAACTGAAGCAATGCTGAAATAAAGGATAAATAAAAAACAGGATTTCATAAGCAGCTTAGTATTCAAGTAATAAATTATATTCTTATTACCAGTTTATTTATAATCAATACTTTAATAAATTAAAATTTTTGAATCTAATCTAAGATCTTATCGAAATTTTTAATTTGATTTAAGGCTTCATTTAGCTCTTTATCTTCTTTAGCAAAGCAAAATCGAAGAACTTGAAGATCTTTTCTATCCGAATAGAATACAGAAACTGGAATACAGGCTACCTTGAGCTGCCGAGTCATCTGCTCAGCAATTAAAATATCAGATTTCTTACTTAGATGTCCATAAGATACCAGCTGGAAAAAACTTCCTTGACTAGGTTGGAACTTTAATGGGGTAAGCGCCAATCCTTCCAAAAATAGGTCTCGCTTTTTCTGATAAAAAGTGGGCAAAGATTGGTATTTTTCGGGATTTTGGAGGTACTCGGCCAGGGCATATTGGATAGGTGTCACCGTACTGAAAGTTAGGAACTGGTGCACTTTTCGGAATTCATAACTTAAAGGTTGCGGAGCGATACAATACCCAATTTTCCAACCAGTTACATGGAAGGTTTTACCAAAAGAACCACAAATAAAAGTTCTCTCCCGTAAAAGAGCGTTCGATCCCAAAGAGATATGACTTTTTCCATCAAAAAGGATGTGCTCATACACCTCGTCACTGATTACATACAAGCCGTGCTGTGCGACCAAGTGGGCTAAGAAATTTACATCCTCCTGACTCCAAACATAGCCACTAGGATTGTGGGGACTATTGACCACGATCGCCCGTGTATGAGAGGATATTTTAGAAGCAACGAGTTCCCAATCCACCGAGAAATTTGGAGATTGCAAAGGAACGAAAACAGGGATACCACCATTCAAGGTAATTGCTGGGACATAACTATCGTAAGCAGGCTCAAAAACGATGACTTCATCTCCTGGATGCACTATAGCTGTGAAAGCCGCAAATAGGGACTCTGTAGCACCTGAAACGATGGTCACCTCCAATTCAGGGTCCGGAAAATATCCTTGAGTCAGCTGGGTCTTTACAGCCAAGGCTTGTTTCAACTCGGAAACACCCGACATGGGTGCATATTGATTGAATCCACCACCAGTATATTTGGCCACTAACTCCAATAAGACCGAATCAGAACCAAAGCTTGGAAAGCCTTGCGCCAAATTAATTGCATTTTCTTCCTGTGCCATCCTTGACATGGTAGTGAATATGGTTGTACCCACATGCGGAAGTTTTGAACTTAATGGCATTTATTGGCTAATTTACGTTTCCTCTTGTCAAGAAAGGAATTTTTTTCAAATTTGAGAAGTAAACCTTTACAACCATGAAATTCAAAATTCTTCTTTTTGCACTCTTAGGAATTCTCGTACTCTCCTGTACCGTAGAATCTCCCGAGGATCCTTTGGATTTATACCGAAATATCGCCTATAACGCCTTGAGTCCTGTACAAAAAGCATCGGTGCTTGGTGATTGGAAAAAGGCCGAAGTAAGTGCTTGGACCAATGGAAATTATATAGTAGTCTTTCAAACCAAGGACAACATGGGAGCTATCCGAGTTGTGGTAGATCCCGAAACTGGAAGAGTAGTCGAGATACTAATTTAAATCTCCTGACCACACAGATCTATGCCTGACTCCGAACGACCTAAAAAACCACTTTTTCTGCCTCAAATCAATTGTGATCTTGGGGAGGGAGTGGCCTGGGAAGAGGAAATTTTCCCTTTTATCGATGCCGCCAGTATCGCCTGCGGAGGACATTATGGGACCCAAGAAACTTTGAATGCATCCCTCCTTCTTGCAAAACGATTCGGAAAAGAAGTGGGGGCTCACCCCTCCTATCCAGATCGGGTAAATTTTGGCCGTGTTACGGTCAACATTCCTACAGAAGAATTGATCGATCAAATTGCACATCAAATCGGGTTGTTTGTTGATTGTGCAAGCGTCCATGGAGTACTTATGGATCATATCAAATTTCATGGAGCACTTTATAATGACGCTACCACTGATCCTGCACTAGCAAATCTTCTAACTGGTTTTTTAGCGGCAACTTATCCAACTATCCCACTACTTGTTCCCCAAAATTCACAGCTACAGCAACAAGCACAACTAAATGGTATCCCTATCCGCTTAGAGGTATTTGCAGATAGATCCTATGCTTCAAACTATCAACTAAGTCCTAGAAGTGAGGAAGGATCTCTACTTCAAGACCTAGAATCAGTTGATTTACAAGTTAAACGGTTGATTTTTGAAGGAAAATTAGTGAGTCAAACTGGAGTATTTTTACCCATTGAAGCGGATACGCTTTGCTTTCATGGTGATAATCCAAGTATAATAAATTTTTTGCCTACTCTTAGAAAACGGTATTGGACATGAAACCCAGCTACCAGATTATTAGCCCTACCTTAGGCGAGTTGGTTTGGCATGAAAGTCCCTCAGATGAATTACTATCGATGCAACTTTCTTATTTGACCCACATTCAATCTAACTATTTATCAACACTTGTTGAAGTTCGTCAGGGTTTTACACGACTAAGTTTGGTATGGAAAAATTCATCTTCCCAACTAGAATTTATACAGCTAGTGGAAACGCTAAACTTAGTTCCTGAATCCCTTCCTAAAAAGGTTTGGCAGGTACCGGTTTGCTACAGTTCAGAATATGGACAGGATTTGGAAAGTTTTGCTGCCCACAAAAATCTAAGTCCAAGCGAGGTCATTCAACTCCATACAAAACCTTGCTATCGGATTCATTTTTTAGGCTTTCTGCCTGGATTTTTCTATTTGAATGGTCTATCTCCAACACTTCATTTGCCTAGAAAAAGAGTTCCGTCGCCTTACGTTCCTTCTGGATCTGTTGCCATAGGGGGAAGCCAAACAGGAATTTACCCATCAGAAAGTCCTGGCGGATGGCATATCATTGGAAAAAGCCCTCTTACCTTTTTTGATTCCAAGAAAACTCCACCCGTGTGGGCCAAACCAGGGGAACAAATTCAATTTATGTCCATTAGTTCCTCACAATTAGAAAATTGGCAGGATGAGGATAGTAAAAATTTTCTAAAATGAGCCCAAAACAAGGAAAAGCTCTATTCTTATGCTGTCCTCTGGGCACCTCACTACAGGATGAAGGAAGAACTTTGGGTGCTCATTATGGCATTCCGAGATCAGGTGCCATGGATTTATATAGCTATCAGTGGGCGAATCACCTCCTTCAAAACTCGAACGAAGCAGCCGCTTTGGAAATGGCTCAACCTGGCCTCAAAATCAAATTTGAAGAGCCCTGCATTGTTTCTTTGGCTGGAGCAACTGCTTTTGTAACTGTCAACCAAACCCCTATTTTAAATGCTTCAATCATTTCTATTGCTTCTGGCGATATCCTTGAGATAGGCGCTTTTCGTGGAGGAGCCCGATTGTATCTCTGCATTGAAGGTGGGTTTCAGGATGAAAAATACCTTGGTTCAAGAAGTGATTTTAAATCCATTACTACTTCATCGAAGCGAAGTGCAGGTGAAACCCTTTACTATCTTCCAATTCAAAATAAGGCTGTCCTTTGGGTAAAGCCGAAGTGGAGTACGAATTGGTTTGAATCTAAAGAAATCCAGGCCTATCCTGGGCCGGATTGGAGGCTCTTATCAACAGGGCAACAAAGACTACTCCTCAAGCAACTCTTTCACCTTTCCAAATTCAGTAATCGAATGGGGATTCAATTAGAGGAATTGGTAGCAAATGAGTTGGAAGATCTTCCTACCAACCCAGTTTTTCCAGGAACAGTGCAGCTTACTCCCGGAGGAAAAATCATTGTCTTAATGCGGGATGCGGGGGTTACTGGAGGCTATCCCCGAATCCTCCAATTGACAGAAGAATCACAATCTCGGTTAGCACAAAAAAAAGCAGGTGATTCCATTACATTTCATCTCCTCGAACCCAAATTCGAGTCTTGATTCGAATTAAATCCTACGCAACTGTTGAGGATTAACTAGAAGTAAATTATCTTGAAATACTGAGCCTAAATTAAAAACTCGAGTCATGGACGCTAGTCTCGCCAAAAAAGTTACCGCACAAGGCAAGCAAGTTGAAGTTGTTCAAATGCAGTTGGAAAGCTTCAAGCAGGGTTTCCCATTTTTGACCCTAGTTGCACCAGCTACTCCAGCACGAGGGATACAGGTATGGTCGGATAGCCAAGTGAAGGATTACCAAAACTATCTTGAAAAAAGAGCCTCGGAACTA
>JAQCJI010000084.1 GCA_027593175.1 Bacteroidota bacterium
GAACTATTAGATCAGCCATTCAAGCTTTTCAGTTAGGTGTCGCGGAAGAAGGCAAGGATAGTTTGTTTACGGTGAATAATTACCAGACCCGGTTCTACCGAGCTGACGGGTCAGCCGTGAATCATGATCCTGACGTACTTCTTCCTACTCAGGAGCTTGAAATTTGGTATGAGGAAAATTCAAACCTATACATATTTACCAAAGATTCTTTTAAGGAAACCAATGCACGGATTGGAAAGCGTCCAATCTTGTTTCCAACCCCTACTCTTGAATCGGCCGACATAGACAATGCAACTCAGTGGCGAATTGCCGAGATCATCGCTTTGGCGGAGATGTTGGTGCAGACAGCTCACCCACCTGCGTAAATAACTAGATGAGCTTTTTTGAGTCTATTAGATCACTGTTTGGAAACAACTCCTCCTGTTCTCGAACTCCCAGCAATCAAAAGAAGTTCAAGCGACTTAGGAATAAGTATAAGGGACACCGTTGTTTTGTCATGGGCAATGGACCAAGCTTGAACAATACTCCCATGGAAAAGCTGGAAGATGAGTACGTTTGGGGTGTGAACCGCTGCCATCTGCTTTATGATCAGATAAGTTGGCGTCCGACATTCTATTGTGCGGTAGACCATCGGGTTACTCCCAATATTGCTCCAGAAATTGATTCCCAATCGCTCGCCCTTCCTAAAACGATTTTTTTCATGCCAGAACAGTATGCTGATTTGAGAGACTGGAAAACCCGGGGTAACATCATATGGACCCGCGAAAAACTGCAGGATCCGTCTCTTGGACCTGATGGCTATTTTGCCAGCAGTCCACCTGATTTTATAAGAACTCCGAATACGGTAACCATTACTTGTATTCAGCTAGCAGTGTACCTGGGATTTAATCCCATATATTTGATTGGTACGGATGCAAAGTGGGTAATGCCGGATGGTCTTGCGACAGGAGAAGGTCAAGTTCGAGATCCTGGAACTGGGGAGCTTATCACGAATTTCGCCCTCACAATGGAAGGTGAATCAGACCCAAATCATTTTCATCCTGATTATTTCAAAAAGGGAGATCCTTGGACCGCTCCAAACCTTGGTGGCCAAATCTACGGATACCAACGTGTGAAAGAGAAATGCGATGAGAGGGGAGTAAAAATCTTTAATTCCACAGTTGGAGGAGAGTTGGAAGTGTTTCCTCGGGTGAATTATTTAGAGTTATTTTAAACTATGATTGATTTTATTTTTGCTCGCATGACTGCATCACTCATTCAATCTCTTACCGATTGCCGCTATGCTTTTACGTTCTGAGTTAAGTTTCATTATCTCGATTTTCTCACCGCAGAAACAGGCTGTTACGCTCTTTAAGAGGAACTACCTTAATCGATTTGATGGAATGGTGCTAGGGATTCTTTGGGTGGTCGTAATGCCATGTTTACCGATCTTTATTTATAATATCCTGCAATATATGGGTGTTTTTGCTCTGACTGAGAATGGAGTTCCGCGTGGCGTATATCTCTCATTGGGAATTGTTGTGTACTATGCTTTTTCTGAAAGTCTTTCAGGTGGTACCGATCTCCACCTTTCCAACAGGAATGAGATATTGAGAACTGGATTTTCAAAACCATCATTAATTCAATTCAGCTTTCTTCAGGTTTTTGCAGACTTGGCAATACGCATGCTTTGTTTAGTGGTAATGTTTCAAGTCTCTGGGTTTCCACTATCGCTAAAAATTATTTTTATTCCTGTTCTGGCAATACCGGGTATTCTTATCGGTCACGCTATTGGCTTGTTGCTTGGATTGCTTGTTCCTGTTTACAGGGATATTCGCAACATGGTCCAAATCGCTGCTTTTTACCTTCTGTTTGCTTCTGGTGTCTTTGCCGTTATCCCAGATACAAATCTTTTTTTTAAAATCCTTAAACTGAGTCCTGTCTACATTGCCGTTAACCAATCACGTTGGTATTTGTTACAAATGCCGGAATTTGAATTGTCGATCCTTTTGGGACTGTTTGCCTTCGCAATTTTCATGTTTGTATTTGCAATGGTGATTTTCAGTCGTGCCGAAAAAACGGTAAACAGTTATCTTTAATTCACATGAATGAACTTAATTCTGACATATTAGTTAAAGCCAAGGGCATAGGAAAAAAATACTCCTATCAATCCAAGCGTGCCAACAACGAGGACGCTATGGCGATAATTCGAAGTGTGCTCGGAAAAAAAGAACAAAGAAATGACAGTGCTTTGGGAAGGGACGAGTTTTGGGCACTTCGTGATATTTCATTTGAGTTGAAGAGAGGGGAGGCGGTTGGAATTGTTGGTTTGAATGGAGCAGGTAAAAGTACTCTGCTAAAAGTTCTACTCGGAATGCTTGAATGTGACGAGGGCATTTATGAGGTTAACGGAAAGGTTGGAGGCTTAATAGAATTAGGAGCCGGTTTTAATTCAGATGTTTCTGGATTAAAAAATATTTACCAGAATGCTGCTTATTTAGGGTACTCCAAGAAACAGGCTGACGAGAAACTGGAGGCTATAATTGAGTTCGCAGATATTGGTCGATTTATTAACTCCCCTACGAAGACCTATAGTAGTGGTATGAATATAAGATTGGGGTTTGCTATCGCAATCCACTTTATTCCCGATCTCGTACTCTGTGATGAAATATTAGCTGTCGGAGATTTTGAGTTCAGGCAAAAATGTTTGCACAAAATTAAGGAGTTGAGGGCGACGCGCTCCTTTGTTCTTGTGTCACATAGCGCTAGGGACATAAGCATGTTCTGTGACTCGGCAATCCTTCTTCACAAAGGGCACCTTATTATCCAGTCCGATCCAGATACGGTTCTAAAAGTTTTTTCATATTGTAGCAACAATAAGACTGTTAGTGAAGTTATGGAAAGGGCCAATAAGGTTCTTAGCTTGGGCGAGAAAAAGAAAATCACAAATAAGAAAGTAGTAATGCCAGCGGTCATGCCTCAAATAAAAGGATTAGGAGGTGTGAGGCAATTTAGTCGAAAAAATCAACTTTTAGAAACGGTTTCTGATTATGATTTAGAAAAAAAGAATAGCTTGTTTAAACCGGAATACCATGATCCTGCAGCTTGTGGTAATACCAATTGTGATCGGAAAGAAAACTACTTTTCACTTAGATCATCTGGCAGAGTCTTTTTGCCACGACCCCACCATCATTGTTCAACCGTGAAAAACGCGATGAACCGCCCCTTTTGTCGATCCATATCTAACGGGTCACTCGTCTGGAAATGGTCTGAGCTCCCTTCTTTTTTCCTTCACCAGTCTGCCTCAATTTTTAATGTCCTGGTTTACCGATGAGCATCAAATGTCCTGAGATTATTGGAACTTCCATTAGATTTGTATCGGAATGCGTCCTTTACCGAACTCTAATTTGGAATGTGTTCAAGCACAACTACGTTCATCAGCACAGAGATACATTTCTTGGCTACTTCTGGATGATGGTGAATCCCTGTATTCCAATTTTCATCTACAACTTACTCCAGTTCATGGGAATATTTGCCGGTAATCAGCATGGTATCCCGAGGGCAATATACCTAAGTTTGGGCCTCATTGTCTACTACACGTTTTCAGAATCCACGAATACGCTTACGTCCAGTCCGGTGAGAAATCGTGTTTTCCTGCTCGGGGGCGGAGTTGAAAAGTCCGTCGTAATTGGAGCCAGTATTCTGGAAGTAATAACAAATTTTGCTATTCGTTATGCGTTTTATCTAGTTATGTTGGCAATATACGGATTTTCGTTGTTCAAGGCTATAACTGTAGTCCCCCTTCTCATTATTTTTTTGGTCTTACTGGGAAGTGGGATTGGAATAATTCTTTCAGTGTTTAATGTTGTTCTGAAAGATGTCAGCAACGTGGTAAGGATGGTTTGTTTTTATCTTTTGTTCGCTTCAGGTGTTTTTGGTATCATCGACAAAACCAACCTGTTTTTTACCTGCCTAACTTATAGCCCAGTATATATGGTTATTCAACATTCTCGCGACCTGATTTTTTGGAGTGGAGTTTACCTATCCACTAGCCTGGTTGTCGCGATGGTTGTTTCTGTTTTGTTCTTTATGGTATCCCTGCTTGGATTTTATAGAGTGGAGTCAAGAATCAATACATTCCTGTGATCGAAGACAAACAGAAGATCCTTGTTGTAGAAAACTTGTCTAAAAAGTTTTACCTTAATCCCTCTTTAGGAATGAGGCCAGGGGCACTGGAGTTGATGAAGCTTATGCTTGGATTTTCTGTGCTGAAAAAGGATTTAACCTCGAATGAATTTTGGGCGATCAAAGGTATTTCTTTCGAGTTGGATAGAGGAGAAGCCATTGGAATAATGGGGATGAACGGCGCTGGGAAAAGTACTTTGTTGAAGGTGCTTTTAGGTCGGTTATCCCAGGACGAAGGTTTTTATAGGGTAAGCGGAAGCATTGGAGGTCTTGTAGAACTTGGAGCAGGATTCCATCCTGAAATGTCTGGGATGGAGAATATATTCAATAAAGCTCGGCTGCTCGGTGTTAAGGAGTCGGTTATCAAGGACCGTCTTGAGGAGATAGTTGATTTTGCTGATATCGGAGACTTTATCAACTCTCCTGTAAAAACATACAGCAGTGGTATGAATGTCCGTTTGGGTTTTTCTATCGCTATACACTTTGTTGACGACCTGGTGTTGTGCGATGAGATTCTCGCGGTGGGTGATTTTGATTTCCGGCAAAAGTGTCTCACTAAGATAAACGAATTAAGAAACTACAAATCGTTCGTATTAGTGTCTCATAATCCACGGGATATTTCGACATTTTGTTCGAAGGCAATATTGCTTCACAAGGGAGAGGTAGTTGCTGAAGGCAACCCGGAAAGTGTTATAGAAGCTTATGCGCAATGCAGTCACCATATTTCTGCTGCCGAGGTTCGCAGAAGAATAAATGCGGCCGTTCAAGTCGATAATCGTTCTGAGTCAAAAGTTCATCATGTGGTGACCGAGAGAAAAAGATTTTTTTATGAGAATATTGATTTTAAGAATGAATTGGATTGTTGGGTGTATTCAAAGGGCGACGGGCATCTTGATGTAAAGCCCGATCGAATAGAGTATATCGGTACTGCAGGCATCTTTACTCTTAGGCAGGAATTAGATCGAGTTTGCGATACTCGAATCGAATTCGACCTTTCTCTCCACTCTGGATCCTTAGAGTTACTCGGTAACCATGCAGGCGTTTTTAAAACCATGGAATCCTGGGAAGAGGGATTTAAGGGAAGTGTGGTGGTAGAGTTAACTACAAAGTGTATTTGGTTCCGCTGCAAGGATATCGCTGAATGCTCGAACGGTCTGCAATTTGTTCTCAAAAATTTGAAAGTTAACCAGGATATAAAAATCAAGAACAGTTCGCTTGAAGAGAAAAAATATCCGGATTTGACTCGCGACTCAAAGCTTTCGTTGTTTGGCCCGGAGTTCCATCGAGAAGAGGTTGTTAAGGGCGTTAAGGTTCTGTGGAATTTGAGAAAAAGAGAAAGTGGGTACTACTATGTATCTGGCGATCTCTTCGCATTGAAGATCTGTTATGAACTAACACGCGATGTTGGGTCATTAAGAATTGGGATACCCTTTTTTAGATTGAACGGAGAAATGATTATCGGCCCAGATAGCAGAAATAATCCGAACAAAGAGAGTCTTAGGACCAAAGGAAAACATGAAGTTGAGATGATAGTAGATCCTTTGCCGGTCAATGAGGGTCGCTTGTGGATGACAGTGACCTTATGCGAAGACCCAGCTCATTTATACCGAAAGCACACGAGTTTTTTTGATGTAATAAATCCGGGCCAGGAATACGGAGTGGTGAAGGTATTTCCTCTATGGGGAAATAATATGAACTTAAACAATCTAGTGCAAATTACCCAGTCATAATGAAGGAACCCCAAAAAAATATTAAGTCTCTTACGGATCAATATTTTAGATTAAAAAGCAATGTGGCAAACCTGAATTCTCTTCTGGAGCAATCGAGAGTCACAGAGCAAAAACTGGTAGTTAAGCTGAAGAATCGTGAGGCTAAGATAGAATTTCTTGAGAATGAAATAAAGCGTTCGACTGTTTTGAAGGACAATAGAGACAAAATGGTGGAAGCCATTTCGGGGCAACTTAAAGAGGCTTGTAGCGCGCTAAATGGATTGCAGGAAATTTTTTCAGCGAAGGAAAGAAGAGGAATTGCGTTCTTTAATGCCAAGAAAAAACTGAATGCTATTTCTGGAGATGTTAATCGGTTGTCTGCAATTTTAAGCGTAAATGCACTGAGCTCAGTTTCTTATAACCAAGTTCCAGAAAAAATTGTTTTGAAACAGGAACAGTACGTTCCTGTTTCAAGCAATGGGGTTCAGGAAAAACAGTACCTTTGCGATTTTTTTGATATAGAAGGAGGGGCTAAGGAGATGAAGATTGAAGTTCCACAAACAGAGTGGGAAGCGCTTCAGCGGGGTGTTCTCCGTGATTACGGAGAAGCTTTTATGCAATATTGCTTCGGTGGAAAGATCAGGCTACTTGCGCGAAAGCACATGATTCGTGAAATAAATAAAACGAATCTTTTCTTAGGTAGATTAAAGGCACAAGTATCCAATAGGAAGTGTATCATTGTTGGAAACGGACCTAGTTTAAACCAGCATGATTTCCGGTTAATGCGGGGAAACTTTATGATCGGTTCTAATTATATTTTTATGAACCGCGAGAAAATGGGCTATTATCCGGATCTAATTACTGCAAGTAACTTCCTCGTTGTTGAACAAAGATTAAAGGAGTTTTTGGACGTGCCAGTTCCCAAGATATTTCCTTTTTATATGTATAATTTAGTCGGTTCTCATGACAATGTATATTACGTAAACTTGAACCATATTTCGGAATTTTCTGAGAACATAGGCTTATGGGCGTCAACTCGATCCACAGTCACTTTTTTTAATTTGCAACTAGCTTATTATCTAGGTTTCGCTGAGACCTTCTTAATTGGGGTTGATAATACATACACCCAGAGCACCAAGGCGGAAGGCAAGGTGCTCAACCAGGAAGAGGATGACCCGAACCACTTTTCGCCAGAGTATTTTAAGGGTTTGAAGTGGCAAAGTGCTGATCCTGATAACATGGCCATGGTTTATACTTTTGCCAAAAAGTTTTTTGATAAGGCTGGAAGAAAAGTAAGCAATGCAGGAATTGGAGGAGCTTTGGAAGTGTTCCCGAGACTTGATTATAAAAAGGCTCTGCAAAACAAAGGCAAGAAACTTGAAATACTGGAAACTCCAAATGTAAAGCGAGTTATTGTTTCAATCAATCCCGATCTTCAAAGCTTTTTTGGCCACTACTATCAACTAGATTTAAAGATGGCAGACCTGCTATCTAAGCAGGGCGATGGGTTTGTCGTTTTGGCAAATAAGAGCGTCGACTTGGAATTAAACGCTAAGTTTCCGTTTATGTTACCTCTTTTCAGTGAGCATTCCTATGTGCTTGGCATTAGAAAGATTGAAGAAGGAGATGTTGAGCGACTATTTATTAAGGAGTTGAAGCAGGGGATAGCCTTTGTTAAGGAGACCTTCCCTGACGCTCAATCTTACGAGTTCTACATGTACTGTGGGGCATATCCGCATCTAAGGGCTATTTCTGAAGTCTTGGACAGTGAAAATCAAAAGGAAACTGTTAGGGGTGGGTGTAGGTTTCATGTCCATGTATTTTATCCGGCATTTGAATCTGCATTTGACCGCTCTAGTAAGCAACAAGCGGAAGAATATTTTAATCGGAAAGATTTTGATCAAAACTTACTCTTATACGCTGGTACCAAAGAATTCAGATCTCATATGAAAGGGAAACATGGCGTGGACCTTCGGTATTTACCCTGTTCTTCCACAACTTTTACCGATGAAGAGTTACAGTTTAACGACAAAGGCGGGTTCTCCCGCGTAACGGTTTTCAAACTGTTTTGTTTCGTACATAGCTTAGAAAATTATGGCACGTCATCCATTTTCAGGAGATACGGGTTTAGTTCGATCCCTCCTTGGGAATTGGTTGATTGTCGACTGCCATTGTCCTGTAGCTTTTGGTAATACCATTTGTGATAGGAAAGAAAACTACTTTTCACGGTCTTCACGTGGAAGATTTATCGATGTGAGATACTTTCTGAATCAAGAAGTTGCGGAGTTGCTTCAATTAATATGTTCTGAATGAAAGCTGCTATGGAAACCATAAGGGTCAGATCGCATGGACGTTTGGGGCCGCTTTCCGCGTTGAAACGATTTATTTTCGAATTGAGAAATGGACGGGTGGTGGTTGTAAGCCTGTTTAACAAAAACTATCTGCAAAGATTCGCCGATACTGCACTGGGCAAAGTCTGGGTTATAATAACACCGGTGGTTCCCATCGTTTTATATAATTTCTTACAAATAGCCGGCTTGTTTGGCGATCCGCAAAGCGGAATTCCCAGGTCCGTATTTCTATCCTATGGACTTACTTTATATTACTGTTTTTCGGAAACTCTAGTTTCTACGACGGGAATAATTACTAACAATCGAGGAGTTATTGTTTCTTCCGGTACTTCTAAGGTTCTATTGGGATTTTCAGAAATCCTGGGTATTTGTTTTAATTTTTCAGTTAGAAGTATTTTGTTTTGGGTAATATTGGGGAGCATGGAGATCGATGTTGGAATCAGGGCTTTTACAATCCTGCTTTGGGGTGGGCTAATGATGGCCTTTGGATATATTATCGGATTAACCCTAAGTCTCTTTGCGGTCATTTATAAGGATATCACAAATTTTCTTCAGATAATTGCTTTTTATCTGCTTTTTGCCTCGGGAGTATTTACGCGGATAGTAGGCGAAGGCCTTATTTGG
>JAQCJI010000085.1 GCA_027593175.1 Bacteroidota bacterium
AGAAAACAGACTGTTGGAATTGCTACTTTGTTCAAACTTCTGTACCGCTTGTACTGTCTCTTCGTAAGTTCTACCAATAATATGGCTCAGATAGGACGCTGCACTTTCTAGCGCTACCTCCTCGCCCAGTTTTTCTTTCCGCACATACTCTTCCAACATCTTCCAATTGGAAGAAATTTTTCCCTTGGAATCCGTACTATTCTGCTGAATTTTTCGGGATTCAATATAGAGGAAAGTGAGGTGTGTCAGTATATCATAAATATCTGATCTTCCGCGAGTCATCTCCACATACATAATCTGATTATCTAAACGATAACAGTTACGCTTTCGCCTAGCAGGAACGATGGGAGTTAAATGGGAGGTTTCGTAACCTTCTCTACTGATCAGTCGCACAAATCGGCATTCTTCGATGCCTTTCGGTAGACGCTCCATCACATAAAGTAATCCTTCTAATTCAACCTTCTCTGGATCAGTCAATTTTCCGTAAATCTCAGGACTTAGCACCATTAATGCCTGTATCAAACCTTCCCCAGACACACCCATGGGTTTGTAGCTACCCCGATTAAAGAGGTGACGCATAGTTATATACAAGCGTTCGATTGCTGCCCTGGATTCTTGTGCTCTGGTTCTATGCATGGAGTATTTTTAATCTTATGTATCAAATCAGCAATTCGTGCCGACAAGGCCTCTCCTACCTTTGGAAATGGGAATTGAGACGTTGAATTGACTTTACAGGTTGTATTATGTTCAAGCTAGTTGAGAAAATAAAATTTCTTGTATATATAAACCAATCCTTATAAAATACAGGGCTTTGAAACTATATAAAACAAGATAAATTCTTCAAATTTACTATTTTTTGGGACAATGAAGAAAATAAATAGGGGTATTCAGAAAAAATAAGGTGATAAACACCGCATAGTCAAACAAAATTGACATTTTTCTATAGAACTGAGGTTCAGTTATTTCAAAAGATTTTCAAAAAGTTTGTGCAGCTTTTCTACTTTCGGCCGAACTACAAATTGACAATACGATTGCTGCTCATGCAAAGCATAATAATTGTGATGGTACAGCTCTGCTGAATAAAAATTAGTAAATAGAGTAATCTCTGTTACAATCGGTGATGAGTAAATCCCCGACTGCATCAATTTTTCTTTCAAACTTCGAGCAAGATCTCCCTGGGCTTCGTCTCTATAAAAAACTGCTGAGCGATACTGGGGCCCTACGTCTGCTCCTTGTCTGTTTAAAGTTGTAGGATCATGGGTTGCCCAAAAAACCGCCAACAAAGTTTCAAGATTAATTTGATTCGGATCAAAAACCACCTGAATCACTTCTGCATGGCCCGTAGTCCCCGCGCAGATTGCTTCATAACTGGGATGCTCCACAATGCCACCAGCATATCCAGGAACAACTTGCTTTACGCCCTCTAGACGCAAAAAAACAGCCTCCGTACACCAAAAACAGCCTCCTCCCAATAGGACTACTTCCAGTCCTTCCGGATAATTCAATTCTGTTTTCGGGAGCATGAGCTGATTGTTCATCTTTTTTTATTTGAAGACTAAACGATAAAAACAAAATTAAGTTTATCCAATTTAGTCCTTCCACGTAGCACAAAATTAAATTAGGAAAGGGAATTGAGTAATTCGCTTGAAGTTCTATTTTTGGTAACTAGTAGGTACTAATCTCAATTTATCAAGGTACAAACCTTACCAAGCTATTGTACCACTAATCCTGTAAAAAGGATTCATTAAAAAAAATGTACAAGAACTCATCTTGTTATTTGTATTTTTTTCCTTAAAGTTTAACCAATTCAAGAATGAACAAACAATTTCTAAAGGCAGGAATGCTGGGATTGTTGGTAGCAGGATGGCTCAGCCAAGCTGCTTGGGCACAAAGTGATCCTACAGGGAAGCGTAGGATAACTAGCACCTATGCCATTACCAATGCCACGGTATTCAAAGCTCCTGGTGATCCAGGGAGTAAAGCTACTATACTTATCAAAGACGGCGTTATTTTAGGAGTAGGCAACTCCCTTTCGTTACCCAAAGAAGCTAAAATCATCGCTGGCGATTCCCTGTATGTCTATGCAGGATTTATTGATGGCGCTGGAACAATGGGCATCACCAAGTTTAAGGATGTAGAGCGTCCCAAAGATTTTGTTTCCTCCAATCCACCCGATAAAATCGCTGGGATCACACCCTGGAGATCAGCAGCTGATGCTTACGCAGCTGTAAGCACTCAAGTAGATGATTGGAGAAAAGCAGGTTTTACACTTAGTCAGGTAGTTCCTGATGGGGGCATGCTACCTGGCAAAACTGCCCTTGTACTGCTAGGAGATGGTAAAACAAACAATTTCCTAAAACTAAACGCTTCCCTTGCTGCCAATTACAGAAGTTCCAGAAGCATGTACCCAGCTACCCTAGTAGGGGTAATGGCCAAGTTTCGAGACATCTACCAAAATACCTCCTTGGTATTGGAGCACGAGCGCCTATTTGCCTCTACTGTTGGAGTAAGAAGACCACAGGCTACTCCAACCCAATTGGCCATGATGCAGGTAGTCCAAAAACAACTCCCTGTATTATTCACTGCGAGATCTGAACTTGAAATCCGCCGTGCATTGGCACTACAAAAAGAATTAGGGTTCAAATTGATCCTTACAGGCTTAGAAAATTACGAATCAGTAATCGGCACAATCAAGTCATCCGGCACTCCCGTACTCATCAAGTTGCAGGTACCAGATGACAAGTCTATCAAAGCACAAAAAGTAGAGGGAGTAACTGAATCAACCAAAGCACAGTATACTCGAGTGAAGGAATCCTATGATAAAGCATTGAAGCAAGCTGCTCAATTGGAAAAGGCAGGTATCCTTTTTGGATTCAGCACAGCAGACGCCAAAGCAGCAGATGTACAAAAAACCTTGAAGGCAATGATAGACAATGGATTAAGTCAAAAAGCAGCCTTGGCAGCCCTAACTACCAACCCTGCAGCTATCTTGGGTGTAAGTGGATTGGCTGGAACCCTTGAAAAAGGGAAGCTTGCCAATCTGGTGTTGACTACAGATACACTGTTCAAGGAAGAGTCTCAAATCAAGCACGTGATTGCTGATGGCTATGTTTTCGATTACGAGATCAAAAAGAAAGCTGTAAAAGCTGAAACTATAAGCACGAAACCTGAATCCGCTCCCAATGCGATCACAGTTGAAGGATTGTGGGAGTATACTTCAGAAACTCCAGCTGGAAGTTCGGGTGGAGAAATCACCCTGAAGCGTGAAAATGGCGCCTTGGCAGGAAGTATCACCTACGACGATCCCACAGGGTCTGGAAAAGCCTCTGCTCCCATAAAAAATGCCAATTTAGTAGTTAAGACACTCAGTTTCGAGTTTGATGTAGCCGCAGGAGGAATGAGCCTTACGGTTACGATTTCAGGAGAAATCAATGGAAAAACCATGGAAGGCACCTTATCGATACCTCAAATGGGTTTTACCGTTCCTTTAAAAGCAAAACTTTCTTCACCTAGCCAAGCAAACTAAATATGAAAAAGCACATTTACTTACTCGCTGCGTTTTTAGGATTGGGTGTAAGTTTTGCCCATGCGCAGATCCAAAAGGGTAGTGTATTGATAAAAAATGCGACTGTATTGACCGTCACTAAAGGCAAACTAGAGTCTTCGGATGTTTTGGTTCAAAACGGAGTCATTACCCAGATTGGTAAAAATCTAACCACTCCAGCAGGTGTCACTGCCATTGATGCCACCGGAAAATATGTTATGCCTGGCATCATTGATGCACACTCCCACGTGGGATTGGATGTGGTCAATGAGGGTTCTGCTCCAATTACTGCTGAAATCCGCATGAAAGATGTGGTCAATCCCTACGAGATCGGTATTTACCGAGCGCTAGCCGGTGGAGTTACTGTTTCCCATGCCATGCACGGATCATCCAATGTAATTGGAGGACAGAATGCGACGCTTAAGCACCGTTGGGGAAGTAATGATCCTGCAGACATCATCATGCAAGATGCTCCACGTACCATCAAATTTGCTTTGGGTGAGAACCCTACCCGTAATCATGGTAGAAGAAATGGCATTCAGCCCCGTTCCAGAATGGGTGTTGAAGCGGTGATCAGAAATGGATTTAACGAAGCCATCCAATACAAAAAAGGATGGGAAAAATACAACCTTGCCAAGGCCCAGAAAGGGAATACAATTTCCCCTCCAGCCTACAATGAGCGCTTACAAACACTTGTAGATATCTTGGATGGGAAGATCATCATCCATTGCCATTCCTACCGTGCGGATGAAATCTACATGCTGATCAATGTGGTCAAGGATTTTAACATCAAGAAATTGGTATTCCAACACACCAACGAAGGATTTAAAGTGGCTCCAGAAATTGCAGAATACACCATGGGAGCTTCGGTATTTGCAGATTGGTGGGCCTACAAGATGGAGGTATACTACTCTACCGCCTACAATGCAGCCATTCTTCAGAAAAATGGAGCCATCACCTCCATCAACTCGGATTCTGCCGAACTTATTCGTCACCTCTACCATGAAGCTGCCAAAACTCAGCGCTATGGAGGTTTGACCGATCAGGAGGCCTTGGCTATGATTACCATTAATCCTGCTAAACAATTGGGAATTGAGGATAAAGTGGGTTCAATTGAAGTGGGGAAGCAAGCAGATCTAGTCATTTTTGAAGGACATCCACTCTCTTCCTATGCTATTCCACAAATGACCTTTGTAGATGGTGTAAAGTACTTCGATCGCAAAGCGGATCGAGAAGATCAGCGGCAGTTGGTAGCGGCTACCGAGATGGTAGAACCTATCTTCTTGCGCACCAACGAAGAGGCATACCGCTGCATGCAGGATGTAGACGAATACTTTGAAGCATTTCAAGGTGCATTTATAAAAGAGAAACATTAATAACCCAAAAAATTCAAAAACTATGAAACGAATTTTAAATAGCTTTTGCGCTGCACTTCTTGCCCTACTTCCCGTAATGGCTGTGGCCCAAATTGATGGGGAATTTGTAAAGCCTCGAAATGGTAAATTTCTTTTGAAAAATGCTACCGTAGTTACAGTCACTAAAGGCATCCTAGACAATGCTTCTGTCCTCTTGGATAATGGGAAAATAGTGCAGGTAGGTTCCGCGATCTCCAGTGATGGGGCGGAAGTTATTGACTGTAGCGGACTATTTATCTATCCTGGAATCATCGACGGGGGTACCCGATTGGGTTTGGTGGAAGTTAGTTCCGTACCTGAAACAGTTGACTATTCAGATGTTGGAAATGTAACACCCAATATGCAAGCCTTGACTACCGTGAATCCCAATTCAGAAGCCATCGGGGTCACGCGTGTTTCCGGAGTAACTACAGTTTTGACTGTCCCTTCTGGTGGCTTGTTTCCAGGCACTGCTTCGCTGATCAATTTGAATGGCTACACGCCTGACCAAATGTACGGTGGCTTCAAGGCAGTAGCCATGACCTTCCCAAGCTCCGGTCGCCGAGGAAGATTTGATAGAAGATCCGAGGATGATATCAAGAAAGATGGAGAAAAGGCGATGAAAGAAGCCAACGAAATTTGGGATAATGCAAAGAGCTACCTCGAACTTAAAAATTCGGGTGCCGAGCTTACCTATTTTCCTGAAATGGATCAGCTTGCCAAAGTTATTTCCGGTGAACTGTCGCTATTGATCGAGGTAAATGCTTCCTCAGATATCCTAAACGCCATCAAGTGGGTAGAAGGTAAAAACATTAAAGTCATCTTCACGGGTGTAGCCGAAGGTTGGCGCGTAGCTGATCAACTCGCAAAAGCCAAAATTCCAGTAGTCACAGGTCCTATTCAGGATCTTCCAACCCGAGCTTCTGATCGCTACGATACCCCTTACGCCAATGCAGGTATGCTTGCCAAGGCAGGAGTAAAAGTGGCACTCCGAACCGATGAGGAAGAAAATGTAAGAAATCTACCCTTCCATGCTGCTTTTGCTGCAGCGTATGGGCTTGGAAAAGAGGAAGCATTGAAAGCAGTAACCATCAATCCAGCAGAAATCTTTGGCGTGGCAGACCAGTATGGATCTGTGGAAGCAGGAAAACGTGCCAACCTCGTTGTTTCCACAGGAGATCCATTTGAGACTAGGTCACAAATCATCCACGTATTCATCGATGGGTATCGAATTCCGATGTCCAACCGACATATTCGCCTCTACCAAGAGTTTTTGGAAAGATCCCCGGGTCTCAAAACCAATTGATCTGAAGAGACCATGGATGCATTCCATGGTCTTTTTGCTTTTGTTCTCCCACACCGCTATCAACCCAGAATAAATAATTTTCAACTCTATCTATTTAACCCATGATACAAAAATCACTATATCTAGCCACCGCCTTACTTCTTTCGCTTACTGCTTTTGGGCAGCAGGATGGATTTTTTTCATCTCAAATATCCGCACAAAAGAAGTTTGAGTCCGATTACCTCAAGGCTGTAAACTATGATCGTTTTAAAGTCCATTTGACCGAGCTGACCAAAAATCCGCATATCACGGGTACCCCTGAGAATGAGTTGGTCAAGGATTACATGGTGCAAATTATGTCTCAAGCAGGGATGGATGTCAAGGTGTGGCCTTATGATGTTTACTTACCCAACCACCCTGGCAAATCTGAACTTCAGGTGATCAGTCCAGTGAAGTTGACCCTATCTCAGAAGGAAGGAGTATTGCCCGAAGATCCTTTTTCTGCTGACCCTAGACTTCACCTCGGATTCAATGCCTTTTCAGGAAGCGGAGATGTGACAGCCGAGGTCGTATACGTCAACTACGGTACTCGAGAAGATTTTATGAAGCTGGTAGAGATGGGCGTCCCCCTAAAGGGAAAAATCGCTATTGCTCGTTACGGGGGTAATTTCCGTGGCTACAAAGCCAAGTTTGCCGAGCAGAATGGCATGACCGGATTGGTGATTTACACCGACCCAAAAGACTCCGGATTTACCAGAGGTGAAGTTTATCCCAAAGGCCCTTTTTATAACGAAACTACCATCCAACGCGGTTCATTGTTGACCTTGGATTTCACGGGCGATCCCTTGACCCCAAACCGGCCAGCCCTTCCTTTGGATGGTCCAAAGAAAATTAAGCGAGATGATCCTGCCACAGTAGACTTTCATACGATCCCTGTGACCCCGATTGGCTATGGTGCTGCCAAAGAAATTTTAAGTAGAATGTCAGGCGAAGAAGTGCCAGAAACCTGGCAAGGTGGGCTCTCCTTTCCCTATAAAATTACTGGAGGCCCTGAACTGAAGGTTCGGGTAATGGTGGATCAGAAGCCAGACTTCATACGAGCCAACAATGTGGTAGGAACTTTCATAGGAAAAGATCATCCAGACGAATGGATCATCTTAGGTAGCCACTACGATGCTTGGTCTTTTGGTGCTACGGATCCAAACTCCGGTACTGCCATGCTGTTAACCTTTGCTGAAGCCTTGGGCGAGTTGTATAAAAATGGACAAAAGCCTTCACGCTCGATTTTAATTGGGCATTGGGATGCCGAAGAGGAAGGCGTAATTGGTTCGACCGAATGGGTGGAGCATTTGAGAAAAGAATTGGGTGTGAAAGCCATCTCCTACATGAACTTTGACGCAGGTGTATCAGGACTAAACTTTGGTGCATCCGCTGCTCCAACATTAAAAAAATTGATCATAGACGCGTCCAAAGAAGTAATCTATCCTGACTCCGCCAAAACAGTTTTTGAGATTTGGGCAGGTAAAAATGTGGAACCTGGTATCGGTAACTTGGGTGGAGGTTCGGATCACATTGCCTTTTACATGCATGTAGGAATTCCTTCCTTAAGTGGAGGGTCTGGTGGGCAGTCAGCCTACCACTCAAATTATGACAACTTTTACTATTACTCTAAATTTTCAGACCCTAGCTTCAAAATGGGTGGTGCAGTAGCACAACTCTTCGGATTGGTAGCCCTGCGACAAGCGAATGCTACAATTATACCTTACGATGTACCTCGTTATGCCAAAGATTTGAAAGGCCACTTTGCCCAAGCCGTAGCCAACGTTAAGGGGATGGATTCCAATTTCAGTGGATTTGATCAGGCAGAAGCTGCATTGAAAGAATTGGAAGCCAGATCAGAGGAATACCAAAATGCAATTCAGAACGCCATGGCAACTGAAAAGCTAACTGCATCGAAACTGAAAAAAATCAATGCGGAATTGATTGGCTTGGAAAAAAGTTGGATCGATCCCAAGGGAATGTACTACGGCGAATGGTACAAATCGCTATACGTGTGCAACGACCCCTTCTCAGGCTATGCATCTTGGATCCTTCCAGGCATACAGTACGAAGTAGCAACAAAGAACACCAGCCGATTGGAAGAGTGGGATACCCGCTACGCTAGGGCTATACTTGACCTAAGCAAAAAAATAAATCAGGTGAGCATCCTCCTTTCGAAGTAATTTTCCCAAACCGCCAAGAATCCACTTGGCGGCTTTTTTTTGCCTTTTCTTTAAACGCTAGCTCCTTTGCCTTCGTAAAGATCGTATTTCAACAAGCGGCAATCAATCGTCCCGTTCCAAAACTCAATTCTCCGGCTTGCCTTTAAGCCCACTTTTTTGGCCAAATCCATGTTACCCGTAAAAATATAACCCCGGTAACCTGCACATTTTTGCTTCATAAAGTCCCCCATCCGCTTGTAAGTTTCCTCCAACTCTCCT
>JAQCJI010000086.1 GCA_027593175.1 Bacteroidota bacterium
TATTTCGCAACTTTTTTTCTTATGGGTTTTGCGATAAGCAAAAAAAAGCCCAAACTTTCGTTTGAGCTTTGGAGTACAGACGGAAGGATTCGAACCCTCAACCCTCGGAGCCGAAATCCGATATTCTATCCAGTTGAACTACGTCTGCGTTTTATAAAGCAGCTTTTACACGCTCTGCTGCTTCTTTAAGGGTAATCGCGGAAAACACTTTTAAACCAGAGTCATCAATGATTTTTGCGCCTTCTGCTGCATTGGTTCCTTGAAGTCGCACGATGATTGGTATCCGAATATTACTAATCGACTTATATGCTTCTACTACGCCATTTGCGATACGGTCGCAACGAACAATACCACCAAATACGTTGATAAGGATTGCCTTTACGTTGGGATCTTTCAATATAATTCTGAAACCTGCTTCCACAGTGGTGGCATTGGCTCCTCCTCCTACATCTAAGAAGTTGGCAGGCTCTCCACCAGAAAGCTTGATCATGTCCATGGTCGCCATGGCAAGGCCCGCGCCGTTCACCATACAGCCTACGTTGCCATCCAGTTTTACATAGTTGAGACCAGACTCACCTGCTTCCACTTCTAAAGGATCTTCTTCGGCCAAGTCTCTCAATTCCGCCAATATTGGCTGACGGTAAAGCGAATTGTCATCCAAATTTACTTTGGCGTCTACTGCCAAAATTTTATCGTCGGAAGTCTTTAGTACTGGGTTGATCTCAAATTGAGAAGAGTCTGTTCCCACATAGGCTGCGTAGAGCGAGCCAATGAATTTAACCATTTCTTTGTGGGCAGTTCCACTTAATCCCAATTTGAAGGCTACTTTTCTAGCTTGGAACCCCTGAAGCCCTACTTTAGGATCAATCCACTCCTTGATGATCTTTTCAGGATGGTGCTCAGCTACTTCTTCAATATCCATTCCACCCTCGGTGGAGGCCATGATTACATTCGAGCCAGTAGCACGATCCAGTAGAATAGACATGTAATATTCCTTAGGTTCGGATGCTCCAGGATAGTATACATCCTCAGCTATCAATACCTTGTTTACTTTTTTTCCTTCAGCACCTGTTTGGATGGTCACCAAGGTACCTCCCAAAATAGCTGCAGCTTTTTCTTTTACATCATCCAATTTTTTGGCAAGCACTACACCTCTGGAGCCTGTTTCTTTGACTTCTCCTTTGCCTCTGCCTCCTGCGTGAATCTGTGCTTTTATCACGAACCAAGAAGTACCGGTTTGCGCATTGAGCTTCACTGCTGCTTCATGTGCCTCCTCCGGAGTACTGGCTACGATACCCTCTTGGATACGAACGCCATATCCTTTTAATACGTCTTTCGCCTGATATTCGTGAATATTCATTTTTAAAAATTTTTGCCCGAAGATAAGTGTGTAGAGGCAATATAGCAAACTGGAATCCGTGATTCTTAGCAAAATAGCCTGTTATTTACTGGATTAGAAGGATTTGTTTTACATTTAAAAAATTAAAAATTGTTAGCATGATGATTGCAAAAGGTATTCATAAATCTTACGGTTCCTTGGAGGTTTTGAAGGGGGTTGACTTAGAAATTTCCAAGGGAGAAATTGTTTCTATTGTGGGGGCTTCCGGTGCCGGAAAAAGCACACTGCTTCACCTTTTAGGAACCTTGGAC
This sequence comes from Bacteroidota bacterium, assembly GCA_027593175.1. Classification (GTDB taxonomy): domain Bacteria; phylum Bacteroidota; class Bacteroidia; order Cytophagales; family Cyclobacteriaceae; genus Algoriphagus. The sequence continues at coordinate 1,651 of JAQCJI010000086.1, forward strand.
CGCCCAGATCGAGGAGAGCTATTCTTACACGATCAAAACCTGCTGCTACTCAAAGGAGATGCTTTGGCCGAATTTCGAAATTCACGAATTGGGTTTATCTTCCAATTTCACAACCTGCTTCCTGAATTTACTGCGGCTGAGAATATTTGTATTCCGGGATTTATTCAGGGAAGAGAGGAGAAAGAATTGAAGAAGCGGGCGGTGGAACTTGCGGAAATTCTAGGGATTAATCATCGCTTGGAACACAAGCCTTCTGAGCTTTCTGGGGGGGAGCAGCAGCGAGTAGCCGTAGCCCGTGCCTTGATCAATAGTCCCGACCTGGTGTTTGCAGATGAGCCGAGTGGTAATCTCGATACCAGCAATGCGAGAGCACTTCACGACTTATTTTTCAAGTTGAGGGATACCTTTCAACTTTCTTTTGTAATCGTCACACACAATGAAGAGTTGGCAGCCAAAGCTGACCGTAAGGTGGTGATGAAGGATGGCCGTATCGAAGGTGCTTGATTACTTATTGAGTTGCCTGAGCATAGCCGACACATGGGCCTTGTTTTCAAATAACCCCTGAAAAACTCCTGCGATTCGGTGGTTACTGTCCAAAAGGTAGGTGATCCTTGCAGGCATTTTTATCAAAGGGAGTAGCGCATCGTAGGCTTTACACACTTTCCCTGATTCATCTGCTAAAAGTTCAAAAGGAAGGCGGTGCGTTTTTTTAAATTTTTCATGAGTAGCAAGGCCATCTCTGCTGATACCAAAAACAGGAATATCCAATTCCCGAAAGGCGGCAAACTGGTCACGAAATTCGCAGGCCTCTGTGGTACAACCCAGGGTGAAATCTTTGGGGTAAAAATAGAGGATAACCGATTTTTCCGCCAAGTCTTTGGAAAGGGTAATGCTGCCCAAGCTAGTTGCGACAAGTGTAAAATCGGGTGCTTGAGTTCCTATAGGTAAAGCCAAAATTTTTAGAAATAAATAGTTTAGGAAGAAGGAATATTTTTAAACTGGCTCCAAATCCTAGGCCAAGATAGATAGAATTTTTTAACTTTGTAATTCAATTTTATCACCACGCTCCTTTTCCTTGAAAATTACCCCAGTACAGTCCATGCTTTTGGCAGGTGTATTTTTTGCCCTCATGAATGTGTCGGTCAAATTTATTCCCCACATTCCGGCGATTGAGATTGTTTGGTTTAGATCTGTTTTTAGTGCTGTATTTACTGTGATAGTTTTAACCAAAAAAGGAATCCCTCTCTTTGGTACCAATAAATTGAGTTTGGTAGCAAGAGGTGTAGTGGGCTCCATCAGTTTGATTTTATTTTTCTATACGCTGCAGCGCATTCCTTTGGCTAGCGCCGTGACGATGCAGTACCTTTCGCCCATATTTACTACGATTCTGGGCATTTTTATCCTCAAGGAAAAAGTAAAGGCAAGGCAGTTTGTCTACTTTGGTTTGGCTTTTGCAGGTGTAGTATTGATTCAGGGGGTAGATCCTCGCGTAGATGCCTTTAGCGCTGCCATGGGTTTAATTTCTGCATTGGCTTCTGGTGTCGCGTACAACCTGATCCGAAAGCTAAAAGGTAGTGAGCACCCCCTCGTCATTATTTTTTATTTTCCACTGGTTACCCTGCCCATTGCTTCAGTGCTGCTTTATTTCGATTGGGTCATGCCTGTAGGTTGGGATTGGCTAATCCTGCTTTGGATAGGTTTCTGTACCCAAAATGCGCAGTACTTCATGACCTTAGCTTATCAGTCGGGCAACCTCTCCCGTATTTCTAGTTTGAGCTACCTTGGAGTAGTTTATGCCTTGATTTTTGGGTTTTTGCTATTTGGAGAAACCTTCCCTGTTTTATCGTACATTGGGATGGCTTTGGTTTTTCTCGGCATCCTATTGAATTTACGGGTAAAATAGTTTGTAATTTTGTAGTTCATAATTCTTTCTAGTCGATGAAGATTACCAAAGATTTGTACCAAAGCAACCTTGCCCTGCTGACTGATTTTTACCAGCTGACCATGGCCTATGCCTACTGGAAGGCTGGAAAAGGAGAGCAGGAAGCTGTGTTTAATCTATTTTTTCGAAAGAACCCATTTGAAGGTGGATTCACCTTGGCAGCAGGCTTGGACTATGTGGTGGATTACTGTAAAAACCTACAATTTGAGCAAGGGGAGTTGGACTACTTGAGGAAGATGAAGCAGAAGGATGGAACACCTATGTTTGAAGCTTCATTTTTGGATTATCTCAAGGAGCTTCGGTTTACCTGTGATATCGATGCGGTAGAGGAGGGGATAGTGGTATTTCCCAATGCCCCGATGGTGCAGGTGAAGGGGAGTTTGATTCAGTGTCAGCTCTTGGAAACCCCCTTGTTGAATATAATCAACTTTCAGACCCTTATTGCCACCAAGGCAGCACGAATCAATTTAGCTGCACAAGGAAACCCTGTGTTGGAATTCGGCTTGCGCAGGGCGCAGGGCATCGATGGTGCACTGGCTGCAAGTAGGGCCTCGTATATCGGAGGCTGCAGTTCTACCAGCAATGTGATGGCGGGTAAACTCTTTGGGATCCCCTTGTCGGGAACCCACGCACACAGTTGGATTCTTTCTTTTGATTCCGAATTGGAGGCCTTTTATGCCTATGCGAAAGCTTTTCCTGATCATTGTGTTTTTTTGGTAGACACCTATGATACCTTGATAGGTGTAAAAAATGCTATTCAGGTAGGATTAAGCCTGCGGCAAAAAGGTAAGGAGATGCTCGGTATCCGTATTGATTCAGGTGATTTAGCCTATTTCTCGATACAGGCTAGACAGCTTCTTGATGAGGCAGGATTTCCAGATTCCAAAGTGTATGCTTCCAATGACCTGGATGAGTACATTATTACCTCCCTAAAATCTCAAGATGCGGCTATTGATGTATGGGGAGTTGGAACCAAATTGGTAACAGCTTTTGACCAACCTGCTTTGGGGGCGGTTTATAAACTTTCAGCAATTAAAAACGCAACTGGAAACTGGGAGCCAAAGGTGAAAGTATCTCAGCAATCCTTAAAAATCAATATTCCTGGCTTACACAAGGTTCGCCGGTATTTTAGCAAAGGCAAGGCCGTGGCAGACATGATTTACTTGGAAGGACAGGACATAGACCCCAAGGGAATTATGATTATTGACCCCAACGATGCCACGCAGCGTAAGCGATTGATGCCTGCATTTTATGAGGAAGAGGAGTTACTCAAACCTATTTTTAGAAAAGGGAAGCTGGTTTATACCTTGCCTACCTTGCCGCAAATTAGAGAGCGGGCAGGAATCCAATTGGAAGCATTTGATAAAACGCACAAGCGATTTAGCAATCCCCATGTTTATCCGGTGGGCTTAGAGGAAAAGTTGCATCAGCTACGCATGGAATTGGTCATTACTGCAAAAAATAATCAACATAGAGGAGATGAGAACTGATACGGCACTGCTTCTGGTGGATGTTCAAAATGATTTTCTACCAGGTGGAGCACTTGCTGTACCGCAAGGAGATGAAATTTTGCCGGTTATTGCATCTTTACAGTCTCAGTTTGAGCATCTGGTGGCTACCCAAGATTACCATCCTGTGGATCACGGTAGCTTTGCTGCCAACCATTCAGGCAAAAATCCAGGTGAATGGATTGAATTAGAAGGATTACCGCAAATTCTATGGCCTACCCATTGCGTAGAAGGCACTTTTGGAGCTGATTTTCCTTCCACCCTTGATCGTAGTGCTTGGAAAGCAGTTTTTCAGAAAGGGAGAAATCCAAGTGTGGATTCCTACTCTGGATTTTTTGACAATGCCCGCCGTGGGGATACGGGCTTGGGAGAATATTTGAAAAATAAGGGAATAGCTCGAGTCTTTGTATGTGGGTTGGCGTTAGATTATTGTGTAAAGTTTACGGCTCTGGATGCAAATAGTTTAGGTTTTGAAACTTATGTATTTACTGATGCCACTCGCGCAGTCAATCTCCATTCTAAAGATGGAATGCGTGCCTTGGAAGAGTTTCGAGCAGCTGGAATTATCTGTTTGGAAAGTAAAGAGCTGCGATCCTATGTTTAACTATGACCCTCAAAAACAGTATCCAAAGGAAACGGAAAGCCGTGTGGTTATCCGATTTCAAGACTGCGACCCTCTTCGCCATCTCAACAATGCGAAGTATTTTGATTACTTTTTTAATGCCCGTGAAGATCAGGTGCCCAAGTTGTTTCAGGGTGCGAAGGTTTGAAGGTTGAAAATTGGAAAAAATTAGAATGCGAAAGATTTTTGTTCAACCCGCCGCGGTGGGTTGGGCATTTCGTTTGTGATTTTGAAATCCCAGGTTTCACCTGTGGCTATTCAAGTTTCGATCCACCGCGGCGGATCGAAACTAAAAAACTATCGAGTAAAAGGAAGGGGATCTACCTAATTATCCTATGCCTCAATTAACTTATTCATCAATAAATTAGTTAAGAGTTAGAAAAAAGAAAAAAAATCCAACTTAATCCAATCTTAATAATCTACTAAGGAGGAAATAAGACGAGCACACGAATTTTGAGTAGATAAAAAATGCTTCCCATGAACGAAAAAATGAACCGTATGGAGTTTCTTAAGAAGCTAGGGCTAAAGGGAGCTTCTCTTTTTGCTGTTTACTGTACTACCTCAGGGTTAAGTAGCTGTATCAACGAACCTATAGACCCAACTACGCCTACAGGAGGTACAGGAAATGAATTGTCGCTGGACCTTTCCTCTTCAGCCTACTCCAAACTCAATACGATAGGAAATTTCGTAATTGTAAGCAGTATCGTCATAGCTAGGGTAAGTACTAGCTCCTTTGCAGCCTTGACGCAGGTATGTTCCCATCAAGGAAGTAAAAAAGTAGTATTTAGCTCGGGGGAATTTTACTGCCCTGTGCATGGCGCGCGATTTGATACTACGGGGAAGGGTCTCAATTCTACGGGCACAAGGGGGCTAAAAACTTATTTAACCGATTTTCAGGGCACTACTTTAAAAGTAAAACTATGATGGCAATCTGGAGTAAAAAATTAGGTCTACTTGGGGGCGTTTTTTGTCTAGCATTTTTGTTTTTTAGTAGCACTTGGACAGTTAGCTATGCACAAGAAGACCTTTTGAGTTTGCTTGATGCCGAGCAAGCCAAAGAGACCACCTACACCATGGCCACCTTCAAGGCTTCGCGCCTGATCAATGGGCATAGTATCGAGATGATTTCCAAAAATCACCTCAACTTTTGGATATCTCATCGTTTTGGGGCGGTAAATAGTGGGTTTATCGCTAATTTCTTCGGTTTGGACGAAGCCAAAATAAGATTAGGTTTGGAGTATGGACTTAGCGATCGATGGCTAGTAGGTGCAGGTAGGAGTTCTCTCGAAAAAACCTATGACATCTACACCAAATACAAATTGCTACGGCAGTCAGACCTCTTTCCGTTAACCATTACAGGGTTAGCGGGTTGGGGGATCAATACCATGCCTTCGGGCTATTTTATGGAATCGGGTGCACAGATGCGCTTTGCTAACAACATCGAGCGCTACTCCTATTGGGGGCAGTTGCTGATCGCTCGGAAAGTCAATAAAAAGCTTTCGCTACAGGTTATGCCTACTATCGTTCATGTTAATAAGGTGGAGGACCCCAGTATTTCCAATCAAGTATTTGCCTTGGGGATGGCTGGCAGGTACAAACTTACCCAGCGGTTGACTCTTTCGGGGGAATATTACCACACCTTTGACGATCCAGGAGCCTATCGGGCCAGCACGGGCAAGTCTTATCCCTACCAGGATGCTCTTTCGGTAGGAGTGGACATTGAAACTGGAGGGCACGTGTTTCAGTTACATTTCACCAATGCTCGGGGCATGGTGGAAAAGCAATTTGTTGCCCAGACGGTGGGTGCCTGGCAGGATGGAGACATCTTCTATGGATTCAATATTGCTCGTACCTTCAGTTTGGACAAGTCTGCTAGAAATTTACACAAATGAAAAAATCGATTCTATTCTTTACGTTCTTCCTGCTGCTAGGAAACGGTTTGTCTTTTGGTCAAACCTTGTTTCGGACTTCCGTGGGGGAGATATCTTTTTATTCCAGGACGCCAGCGCTAGATATCGAGGCGCTCAACAAAAAGGCTGGTGCAATTCTCAATGCAAGCACCCGAGAATTGGCAATACAGATGAAGATCACCGATTTTCAGTTTCCCAACAAGCTGATGCAGGAGCACTTCAACGAGAACTACCTAGAGAGCGAGCGCTATCCTACAGCCAAGTTTTCAGGTAAAATCAAAGAAGAGATAGACCTCAGCAAGCCGGGCACTCATCCGGTGACCGCAGGGGGTAATCTCACTATACATGGGGTAACCAAGCCTGTGACCGTCAAGGGATCTATTGTAGTAACTGCCACCGAGCTTAAAATCAACTTTACCTTTAAAGTCCGCACCGAAGACCATCAAATTAAGATACCCACCCTAGTCTTTTATAAAATTGCCGAAGTGATCGAGGTCAGCGGAAAGCTGAATTTGGTGAAGTAGGGGGGTCAACTCGGGCATAAGAGGAGCTGGAAATTCAAAAAAATTAGGTTCATGTAAAGTTGTTAAGGCCACAAGGGGTTTTACAACTT
>JAQCJI010000087.1 GCA_027593175.1 Bacteroidota bacterium
TTTGGTCAAAGCACTTGATAAAGCTTGGGTCGCTCGTGATTATGCTGCTATGAAAAATTATTTTGTCGATACTTTGAGAATTACTACTTACAATGGCAATGTCTTTACATCATTTGAAGACTTTCAAACAAATGCAGCCCAAGATACCACGGGAGGATGGATTTTTGAACGTGCTTTTTCAGTTGATTTAAATCCAGCCGAGGGAGGAGAACATGTTCAAGCTTTTTTTAATTCTTACAACATCAACCAAGAGGGAGATACGATTAAAGCTAAAATTTATGAAAGCTATTATATAGTAAACAAAAAAATTGTTTGGCTCGATCAATTCCGTCAGGAAACCAAATGATTATTTGAACCAATTTTTAAAAGCCCAGATCACATGACTGGGTTTTTTTTATTTCTTATTAAGTGGAGCGTTCAGAAAAAATTGATAATGCCTCGAAGGCCTCTCCTGCATCGGTCTATTTGCCAAACAGAGATGGACCCAACCACTCCTGCATCAAATAACTTTTTGAGTTCAATGCCACCTGTTCGTTCAAACATCGGTATGCTTCTTGAACAGTTGTCTTCAATGATTTTGTCAAAGGAGGATTCATTAACTCGCTGTCGTTCTTTTGGTCGGCTGTGGAGATTCGGACGTAGAAGATAGAAATTGACTTCATTTTTAGGAAGACTTTGTTCTATGCTAAAGTTAATACGGGAAAACAGCCCATGCTGCATTTTTAAGCTCTTTTCAGCCAAAAAAGAAGATCAAAAAAAGGCAGTCCCTATTCTTCAAATTCAGAAGGTTTTTTTATATTTCTAGGCTTTAACCATAAATTATTCCTATTATGAGCAAAATCACGCGCCGAGATTTTTTCCAACACGCAGGCATAGTCACAGCGGGGGGCATCGCCCTGAGCGGTACCTTACCTGAACTTGTAGCAACTCCCGCACAAGCAAAATCGGATCCGTCCCAACCCATCGTGTTCGAAAACGTGCTGGGAGAGTATGGACCTTGGGCGAAGAAAATGCTGGATGATGAGCCAGCGAAACTTTCTTTTTTACGAGATGAATTCAATAGTGGTGGAATTGATACCTGGCGAAAAAAAGCAAGGTTGCGACTGCTAGACTGCCTAGCGATGCCCGACTCAGGCGGAATCCCTAAAGCCCAGGTTTTGCAAAAAGTAGAATTCGAAGGATTGAGCATCCAACACTTGCAGTGGCAGTTGCCTTACGGCCCGCCGACGAAGGCGATGTTTCTCAAGCCCTCCAACGCTAAAGGTAAACTGCCGGCGATCCTTGCGCTGCACGATCACTCAGGGAAAAAGTATTTTGGACATCAAAAGATTAGTCATGCTAGCAGTGAAGTGGATCCCCTCATCAAGCAACACGTAGACGAATACTATGAAGGCGTTTGGTGGGCTAATCAGATGGCACGTCGCGGTTATGCCGTTCTCGTGCCAGATGCTTTTCTTTTTGGAAGCAGGAGGATTCGTTTGTCACAGGTTCCTCGAATCATGCGCGGTTTGCTGGTGGAAGGAAACCCAGACAACGACCTAGATATCGTGGCTTACAACCGCTGGGCGAGCCAACATGAGCACGATGTTGCGAAAAGTCTGCTGTGTGCAGGCACTACAATGCCTGGTGTCGTGGTGGGCGAAGATCAGCGAGCCCTAGATTACCTCTGCTCGCGCGAAGATGTGGATGTCAGCCGTATCGGTTGCTGTGGGCTGTCTAGCGGTGGCTTGCGCACCCTTTTTTTAGCCGGCTTGGACGACCGCATTGCTGCCGCTTGTTGCGTCGGAATGATGACCACCTGGCGAGACTTTTGTCTCAACAAAAGCTATACACATACTTGGATGATCTATCCCCCAGGATTTACTCGCGATCTAGACTATCCCGAAATTCTCGGCCTGCGGGTACCCTTGCCAACCTTTGTGCAGAATGCCGAACACGATCAACTCTTCACGCTGTCTGAGGTGCAACGAGCCGATCGTATGCTTGCGGATATCTATAAAAAAGCAGGCGCGGAATCCCAATACCAATCCGCGTTCTATCCAGGGACGCATCGGTTTGACCTGAAGATGCAAGAGGATGCTTTCACATGGTTGGATTCAAAGCTGTCAAACTCGAGAATCTAGTGGGTTAACTGAAGCTATAATCCCGCTTTTATAGGGAGGATTTCTCAGGATTAGCTTGGGTTAGGTTTTAGAACTTTTGATAGTTCAAGTTGAAATTTGCCTTCAGCTTCCTGAAAGTTTCTTGATTTTTAACAGCCTAGAAAATGGGACTAGGGAAGGGGTTGAACGGATGTATTTTTGATAGTTTTCTAAATGCCCCCATTTTTCCATCCCTGCAGCTTCCAGAATCCGTACGCCACTGATGTAAACTAGGAGGAAATACGTGAAGAGTGGAGAGATTAATGTGACATACTGACAATTGGATAAGGAGGAAAAAGACATGATAGAAATCCCTGTCCATAAGACGATTTCGCCAAAGTAGTTTGGGTGCCTAGTGTACTTCCAAAGGCCAGATGTAATAAACAACTCCTTATTTTCAGGGTTTTTTCTGAAGTTCGACTTTTGCCAGTCGGCACTAATCTCTACACTGAAACCGAGACCAAATACTAGCAATCCGCCATAAAAAAATCCATTTTGAAGTACCCCATTTTGGCTTGCAATGGCTGCTAAGGCGCACATGGAACATAAACAAACCCACATCCCTTGTAATGTCCAGGCCATAAAAAACCGAGTGGCAGCGGGCTTAATGTCTCTAAATCTTTTATCTTCTTTAGCGCGATGAATTCTTAAGAATAAGAAGGTGCCTAATCGGATGGCCCAAAGTGATATGCAGAAGGCCAACAGCATGCTCGCTGTATTGAGATTGAGTGAAGAGTAACTTTGATAGCTTACATAACCCACCATAAATAAGTAGGTACTACTTCCTGCGAGGTCATAAAATTTTTCAGTTTGAAAAAAATAAGCAGGAATAAAGCAAATCCATTGAATCAGAAAGGCAATTAATACAGCTTCCTGTATCACTGGCAGCCCAGTCAACAGCGCAATGCCATACACCAGGATAAAGGCGATTAAGGCAAAAAATAGATTAAGTATCGCTTGCTTCATGGGAGTTCAAAATTTCTAAATGGCCATCAGAGAGGACTGCTAACTCGAGCTTTTGACAACCTGGTATATGAGAAATAAAACCAGATAAACCGCCAAATATATGCGATAGAAATTTCTTGTTTTGAGGTAAGTCTCATTCTCAGGATACATATTGCCGAATAAAGCGACAATCTCCTTTTTGAAAAGAGGCCTAATGTTTATTTTCCAATCCTCAGTTTGGTATACAATTTTTCGAAACTTACTTCGATAATGCGTGCTTGGGATGCTCCAAATGATTAACAGAAGGAATAGTAGTAACGTAACTGTCATAATTAAATATAGGTATTTTTATTTTTAATTGTTGGAACTCATATAACTGAAATAGAGTGGGTTATATTTGGTAAAGTCATGGAATTTTCCTAGATTAGTTATACTGGAGATCCGTGGTTTACCCGACCTCCACTTGAGGTTTCTTGTAACTGACAAGTTTCATTTCCCAAAATCCCCAATCGGACCCATTTTCTTGTCGAGGTCATATTTTTTCCCTATACGAGTTGATAGGGTAATCAATGTTCCATTAATAATCTTGAGTTTCATGTAACAGAATTGGATGTACAGGTAACACCCGGTAATGAATGATTTAAGTAAATTGCAATCCTCATGCGTAGAGTAAGCAGAAACAATAAGTGCAGTTTTTGAAGTTTTATTAAAAAAATAGGGAAAGGAGCTGTTGGCTTTAATTTTTGGACCATGAACGATCGTTTCGCTGATGGAGGAACAATAGGGTGTTTGATTTATTGGGCACACCTAATATTGCTTATTTAAAGTAAAAGAACTACTTATTAGGTATTGAAAAATCAGAAATTAAATGAAGAAAATTACTTTCGCCTCAATTTTATTGTTGTTCATAAGTTTAAACCTTGTTGCACAAAATCTACAAAAACGCAATGTACTTTTCATCGCAACAGATGATTTGAATATGGCAATAGGTTGCTATGGCAATGATTTTGTGAAAACGCCCAACATTGACAGATTGGCCAAAAGGGGTGTTAAATTCACAAATGCCCATTGTCAAATACCTTGGTGCAGTCCTTCACGCTCGTCTTTATTAACGGGCTTACGTCCTGATTCAGTTAAAATATTTGACCTTGATACCCATTTTCGTCAAACTGTTCCAAACGTTGTTACCCTCCCTCAGCATTTCAAAAATAATGGCTATCATTCAGCAAGAATCGGCAAAATTTTCCATTATAATAATCCGTCTGGTATTGGAACAAATGGCCTTGATGACTCCCTTTCATGGAACGAAAGGGTCAATCCAATAGGCCAGGGTAAATTGGAAGAAGACAAAATCATCAACCTAACCCCTAATAAGAGCCTTGGCAGTGCCTTGGCTTATTGGCCAAGCACCGGCACTGATGAAGAACAAACCGATGGTAAAGTGGCAACTGAAGCCATTCGGATCATGAATGAGCGCAAAAGCGAGCCATTCTTTTTAGCAGTTGGTTTTTTTAGCCCTCATGTACCATTGGTTGCCCCTAAAAAATACTTTGATTTATACGATGCAAACAACATTGTATTGCCTACTGTAAATCCTGCTGACTCTGTAAAATATCCAAAACTTGCTTTTAACCCAACCCATACGCCTTACCTTTGGCAAGATAGGCCCGATTTGAAAAAGACAATTATTCATGCCTATTATGCCAGTATAAGTTTTGTTGATGCACAAGTTGGACGCCTTTTAGATGAATTGGATAGATTGGGATTGGCAGAAAATACAGTTATTGTTTTTTGGAGTGACCATGGCTATCAATTGTCTGAACATGGTCAGTGGATGAAACAAAGCCTTTGGGAAGAAGCCACTAAATCACCCTTGATTGTGGTTGATCCTAAGCTGCCTGCTCAGTATCAGGGCTGTTCGAGAACAGTAGAGTTGCTGGATATTTACCCAACCTTGACAGACTTATGCAATCTATCCAAGCCCAATCACCTGATGGGAGCAAGCCTAAAACCACTTTTGATAAACCCTTTGCAAAAGTGGGATAGAGCAGCGTACACACAAATTTTGCGGATAAAAAGCAATGTCATGGGTAGATCTGTACGCACTGAAAAATGGCGTTATACAGAATGGGGGAATGGAGAAAAAGGCATTGAGTTGTATGATTTGACCATCGACCCCAAAGAACAAAATAATTTAGCCGACGATGCTGATTTGAAGAAGGTCCGAACCGATATGAAAAGATTATTACTTAAAAATAAGGACTGAAAAGCACCAAAGCCATTTATGATAATGAAAAAAGGGATACTTATCAGTCAACTTTTTATTTTTTTGACCTTTTATACCACCGCACAAACCTTAGTAAAGGGTTCTGTTAAAGATTTTGGTACCAAAAACCCTGTAGAATTTGCTGCTTTAAGTTTGCATACCCTACCCGTTGGTACCCTGATTGGCGGAACCCTAAGTGACCAGGAAGGGCGATTTAGTTTCGAAAAGGTAGAGAATGGGTTCTATTACTTAAGCGTAAAGCTTTTAGGATACCAAACGGTCACCAAATTTGGACTACAAGTGGATAAGTTTGGAGAAATGACCCTAGACCCCATTTATTTATCCAGTTCTGAAACAAGCCTTGAATCAATTTCTATAGAGGCACAACGAATGAATACAAATTTTGACTCACAAAAACTTAGTTTCTCGGCAGCAAATTTTGAAAATGCCAAGGGAGGAACAGCTTCTGATATTTTGAAAAATTTACCCGGAGTAAGTATTAATGGGGAAGGTGAAATTTCAGTTCGTGGTACTACAGGATTTGTGGTTTGGATTAATGGCAAGCCTACTCAAGGAAATCCCATGACTTTATTGAGCCAGTTTCCAGCCAACAGTATCGAAAAAGTTGAATTAATTACAACTCCAGGGGCTCAATATGATGCAGAAGGAAAAGCAGGCCTGATACAAATCACCACTAAAAGAGGGCAGTCTGAAGGGCTTTACTTACAACTGAATACCAGAGGAGGATTTCCTTCGATTCAATCCTACGGAAACAAACTTTCTGCCTATCGTTATTCGGGAGATTTCAACTTAAACTACCAGAAAGGTCCATGGAATCTCGCTCTTGGAGGAAATTACCAGCGGAATGATCAAGCTGGCCGTAGAATAGGGGAGGTAGTTACCCAAAGGCAAGATACAAGTACCTACTTTCCTTCTTTTGGAGAACGAAGTACGGATGAAGTCAATTATTCTACTAGGTTTTCCTTAGATTTTACACCCAATACCAGTTCTAACTTTAGTTTGGCTTTCTATGTGGGAAGAAGAACGCGCATACGAACTGCTGATATTCTTTACGATGATAATCATCGCCTTATTTCAGGAATCAAGTCTCCTTCATTTCAATATTTCAATGCGAATCAGCAGGAAAGACGTGGGGATTTTGTCTTAGGAAGCCTCGATTACTCCTATAGCTTTAGAAATGAAGGAAAATTAATTTCCTCATTTTTGATGGAATATACCCAGTTGGGAGGCCCTACAAGCAACCGGAATTTGGGGTATCCCAATCTTACGCAAGTTTACCAGGAAGAGTACAATACCAATAAAAATCCCCTAAATGGAATTCGATACAATTTGGATTACCAATCCCAGAATCGCCCCTGGGGTACGTTACTTTTTGGATTTCAATACCGGTATTTGGATCATTTTGGGGATTTTTACTATGAACGAAAAAATTTCAAATCTGGGCTTTGGGAGCTTGTTCCTGAATTTTCATCAGCGGTAGATTTAAAAAGAGAAATTCATTCGGGATATCTTCAATGGGATAAAAAACTAGAAAAATGGAAGTATGGGCTAGGGGTAAGAAACGAATGGATGCGTAGATCCTTTTCATTAAAGGACCGTTTGGGATCCGTGGATACTACTTATCGATACGCCTATGTTCGTCCCTTTTTCAGTGGAAACCTAAGCTATCAGACACGAGAAAATTTGATTTGGAAATTGAATTTTTCACAGCGAGTGGAGCGAGAAACTACCTTTAAGATGAACCCATTTCCGGAACGGGAACATAGCGAAACTTTGGAGCAAGGGGATCCCAGCGTACTTCCAGAATTTATTGATCAATTGGAGCTGGGAATTGTAAAGAATTGGGAGGAATCCAGTTTTTTTGCAACACTTTACACTACCAGGATACAAAATTTAGTAAACCGAGTGAATACGGTATACAATGATTCTATTTTAAATCGAATCTATTCCAATGTAGGAACTGCACATTCCTACGGATTAGACCTGGGGGCAGAACTTTTTCTTTCCAAAAAATGGAAGTTATTTTTAGGGGGAAATGGGTACTATTATTCGATTAAAGGTGAATTTGATCAACAGCAACTAAACAGAGGCTCCTGGGTTTATGCTTTAAACAGCACGAGTACCTATTCCCTAAGCGCTTCATGGAGCACCCAGTTTACACTTTCCTATTTGTCCAAGCGCATTACAGCCCAAGGAGAAGATTCCCGATTTTACCAACCGTCCCTATCCGTCAAAAAAACCTGGTTGGAAGGAAGATTGGCTCTCTCCTTTCAATGGCAAAACCTATCCCTAGGCCTTCTTGATTCCAATCAACAAAGAATAAGTACGTGGAGGAAAAATGAGTTTTATACCACCACGAATTATATCTACGAAGTGGATCAGCTTTTTCTAAATCTTTCCTATTCTATAAATAGTAACCGAAATCGCGGCAAATTTCTAAAAAGTGAATTTGGGGAAAAGGAGTTTTAATCTAGGTAAAAAATAGCTTGCCCAAGTCAGTTTTAGGGAAATTATCTACTAATGTAGATCGTCAGCATAATGTGGACAAAAGTGTGACTTAACGAAGTTATACTTTTAAATAATAAATTGCT
>JAQCJI010000088.1 GCA_027593175.1 Bacteroidota bacterium
CCCGAAATAACTAAGCTATCTGGAGTATTGATTAGGTTGTTTTAGTCAAGATCTAATACTACTTATCTGATCATTAAGCTTTTCACATAATAGTCTAGATCCACAGAAACACTGCTTTTTTCATCCACCTGCAGCTGATTCCAATTTGTATTGGGAGTAATTCGAGTTTTTTTACCTCCTATTTCAATATCTACAGGCATGAAAAAGCTTAGTGAACAGGAAGTCCATCTGTAATTCAGTATTCGGTCATCTGAATAATAATATTCGAGCAAAGGAATCCTGTAATCTCTTAAATATTGATCAAAAATCGGCTTTAGATCCATCCCAAAAGCTAGTGAAATATAGTTTTCCACCTGTTGAGTAGTTACAGTCTGATGATAAAACTCTTGATTCAAACCTCGAAGGACCTGTCTCCATTTCTCATCGTCTTGTAAGATCTCCCGAAGCATATTGAGCAGATTACCCCCTTTGTAGTACATGTCTCCAGATCCTCGTTGGTTAACCCCATAGTCTCCGATGATGGGTTTATCGTTGAGGATATTCATCCGTGTACCCCTCACATAGGCTTGACCTGCTTCTTTGCCATAATGGTAGTCGAGAAACAAGCTTTCAGAGTAGTTTGTGAAGCTTTCATGGATCCACATGTCTGCTTCATCTTTGTAGGTGATGTTGTTTGCAAACCACTCGTGACCCGCTTCGTGGATGATGATGAAGTCAAATTTCAAGCCCCAGCCAGTTCCGCTCAGATCTCTGCCACGATAGCCATTTTGGTAGCCATTGCCATAAGTGACCGAACTCTGGTGTTCCATACCCAAATAAGGAGCTTCCACCAACTTAAATCCGTCCTCATAGAAAGGATAGGGCCCAAACCAGTACTCAAAAGCTTGCATCATGCGTCTGGCATCTTGAAAATGGACTTTTGCCTTCTCTAAATTCTCTCGCAAGACAAAGTAATCCATATCCAGCGTCCCTTTTTCGCCTGCATATTTCTCTCCAAACTGTGCGTAATCACCTATATTGATATTTACGCCATAGTCATTGATGGGATTGACTACCTGCCAGTGAAAGGTATCGGTATCTTTTCCAACTTGAATTTCAACCAACCGTCCATTTGAAATATCCAACAATCCTTTGGGGACAGTTATATGCATATCCAAACTATCTACCTCATCGGCAGGATGGTCTTTCAAGGGCCACCAAATGCTGGATCCAATGCCTTGATTGGAGGATGCGATAAAATCAAGGCCTTTTGAATCCTTCTGCCAAGTAATTCCTCCGTCCCAAGGTGGACGGACAGCCTCTTTAGGAATTCCTTCGTACTTCACAATGAGCTCTTCTAGGTTTCCAGGAATTTGTCTTTTGGATAGACTGACCCAATGAACTGGTCCTTCTCTTCGAAAAGCTAAGTTCTCCCCTCCTTGAGTGATGGAGGTGATGGTTAACGGTTCTTGTAGGTCTAATTGTAAAAGCTTCGCTTCATTTACTACCTGATAACTTATTTTATTTGAGCCTTTTATATATTTTTTGGATGGAATGATTTCTACTCTAAGGTCGTAGTGTTTGAGGTCCCACCAAGACCGTTCTGGGCCGAGTCTACCCCGCAAACTGTCTGCCCGGCTGTATTGGGCTACTGCGGAATTTGAAAGGAGTAAAAAAGAACTAAGTGCTCCTGCTAGAATATACTGGGAAAATTTGAAGTTCATAAACTTTGAAATTGGGGTAAATTACCTTCCTCCAGGAGGACAATGAGTTTGTAAAAATTGAGTGTAAAGGCCACCTAAATGATTGATTGTACCTTCTCCTGCAGTAATACCATGACTTCGATTGGGGTACGGCATAAAGGTAAATTGCTTACCCTGCTTGATCAATTCATTGATAAGCATCTCAGCATTTGCATAATGGACATTGTCGTCAACAGTACCATGAATATACAGGAGATTGCCTTGCAGGTTTTTGGCATGCGTGATAGGCGATCCAGCCACAAAATCTTCCAAGTTTTCCTGAGGTAGTCCCATGTAGCGTTCCTGGTAGATATTGTCGTAGGTCAACTGGTTAGCTACTGCAGCCATGGAAATGCCTGTTTGAAAGAGTCCAGGGTATTGGAATAGTAGATTTAAGGTTGCGGATCCACCCCCACTATGACCCCAAACAGCCATGCGAGTGGAATCTACAAAAGGCCATTGGCTGATCTGCTTGGCAGCTTCTGCCTGGTCAGAGATGTTTAATCGCCCGATTTTTCGGTAAATGCTCTTTCGCCAAGCCCGACCCTTGGGAGCTGGAGTACCACGGTTGTCAATGGAAATGTAGATGTACCCATCTTCGGCTAAGTCTCCTTGGTAATGGCGATTTCTTCCTACACCATAACTGTCTTTCACATTGGCTCCCCAGGGCTCAGTGTAGACAAAGAATAGCACTGGATATTTCTTTGCGGGATCAAAATTCTTGGGTTTCATCATCCAGCCATCCATGTCTGTACCGTCAGCTGTATTTATTTTAAAGAACT
Organism: Bacteroidota bacterium; assembly: GCA_027593175.1. Classification (GTDB taxonomy): domain Bacteria; phylum Bacteroidota; class Bacteroidia; order Cytophagales; family Cyclobacteriaceae; genus Algoriphagus. Next base: position 2,504 of record JAQCJI010000088.1, read on the forward strand.
CCACTGTTTTGCTCCCCTGGTTAGCAGGCAACTTGGATGCGATGCTTTGACTAGCATCCAATGGCTGGTGCTTTGGAAGGCTGATCCATTCGCTAGCAGGTCGGGTATAGCTGTTGGAAAACTGGTGCATGCCATACTTCCCACTTGGTGAAATCACATATGAATGTGTTCCAGGCAGATCCACTGGTGTTACCCGTTCTGCGGTTCCCTTACCATCTAATTTGGCCTTGTACAGGTATTTCTGCGTGGCATTGTCTGGGGAAGCATGGAAGTAGATTAAGTTTTCTTTCTCATTGAAATGCAAAAGGTTGATCACATCGTATTTTCCATGCGTTACTGGTGTCACTTTTCCAGTCAAGTCAATTCGATACAGGTGTCTCCAGCCATCTTTTTCGCTAAACCATAGAAATTCCTTGCCAGCATTAATCCATGTAAACTCGTGTCTGTACGTGAGCCCATATACATTTTCCCAGCTGGATAACACATCTATCCAAGTCTCATCCTGCTCTTCGAAAATAAGCCGTGCTTTATTTTCCGTTACTTCTACACTATAGATTTTACTATGATTTTGTTTTCGGTTGAGCTGTTGCACCAAGAGCTGTTCCGAAGAATTCCACTCCATTCTGGGCAAGTAATGCTGCTGCGGATCTCCAGGAATATTCATCCAGCTAAGTTTTTTAGTGTCTAACTCGATGACTCCTATTCTAGCGGGGGAAGGAGCTTCTCCAACCTTGGGGTACTCCACAGGGATGATTTGAGAATAGATGGAATCTATAGTATTGATCATGTAGTAATCGCGTATCTGGTTGGCATCGATTTGCCAAAAAGAAATGCGCTTTCCATCAGGGCTCCATTGGAAACCATCCCTGCAGGCAAATTCTTCTTCATAGGCCCAATCGAAGGTGCCATTGATCAATTTGCGGTTGCCATCTTTGGTTAATGCTATAATCTTACCAGAAGTCAAATCTTCTTTATACAGGTTAAATTCGCTCACATAGGCAACTTGAGAACCATCTGGAGAAAATTTAGCAAAGCGCAAGGAGCTTGCCGATCGAGACTTTCCTACCTGCTTGAGTTGGCCAGACTCTAATTCGTATACCCAATAATCTCCTTGCGTTTGCAAGCGCCAGACACTTTTGGTATTGGTATAGAGTAGCAACTTTTTTTCGTCCTTCGAAAAAGTAAAATCGGTGATGGAAAGTGGTTTTTGACCTTTTGGACTAAGCTGAGCTGTAGAAACAAGTAGTTCTCCTTGGCTATTGGGAAAGGTGTATTTGAAAATTTCATTTTTTACAGCCGAATAGTAGGTACTCCCCTCCTTTCCCCATTTAATTTCTTGCGCAACTGATTCACTTACAAAAAGGAAAAGTCCAAAATATAGACTTAATGTGATGATATGTTTATTCATAGTAAAAGATAGGATTGTTATTCTACTAAATACTTTAAAAAAAAAAGACCTATCAAGGCATTTCGCTTAAAATGTCATCCAGCCGGTACTGGTAATCGTGCTGGAGATCTTCGTGCAGTCCGCTGATCCCTTGGTGAATTTTTTTCACCTGCATAACAAACAGGTGTTTGATGATGGGATGCTGGAATTTTATGTACCCGTATCGCTGCAGCTGCTCACAATAATAAAGTAACAATTCTACCTGATCTTCCTTTTTCTTGGTCAGTTTGAGACTTTTGTTAAGTTTCCGGCGGATGGTTTGTGCAGACTTTTTAGCAAAGAAATAAGTTTTGGTGTTGGCTGTCTGAAATAACTCTTCTAGTTCCTCTTTTACTGTATCTACGAAAAGGGCAGGTTGATCCCGCTCATGGAGCTTGAAGTGTAGGAAAGCTTTATTGTCTCGGCTAAATTTGCTGAGGTCAACAATCAAGCTGACTAACTCCTTTTCATCTAGATAACTGAGTTCTTTTTTTAGTTCTGTCAGTGGGGGGATTTTCATGCAAAATCAGGTGTATCTTGTGGAAATTTTGATGGGTGGAATCAAATTTTGAGTAAAATTTCCACACTTACTAAACAATTGTTGAATGGAACCGAGTTTATTAATAAATTTAGGAACTTAAAATATCATGTGATGGAAGCGTACGGAAAAATATTATTGATTGCCATGCCAGCATTTTTTATTCTGGTTTTACTTGAAAAAGCTTGGGGTATTTGGAAGAGGCAAGATACTGTTCCCATTTCGGATATGATTTCAAGCCTTAGTTCTGGCATCACCAATGCGACACAAGATGTTCTAGGCCTTAGCGTAGCGGTTATTTCCTACCAATGGCTGCATTCCCAATTTGCCTTTTTCACGATTGAAGCCACTTTGGTGGTGTATTTAATTGCCTTTTTTGCCTTGGATTTTGCTGGTTATTGGACCCATCGCATCAATCATGAGTACAATATCTTCTGGAATAACCACATTGTACACCATTCTTCCGAAGAGTTCAATCTTGCTTGCGCCCTGCGTCAAAGCATCTCTTCCATCTTCAAAATCTTTGCAATATTCCTTTTGCCAGCTGCTTTTCTGGGTGTTCCCCCTGAAGTAATTAGTGTGGTCGCCCCCTTGCATTTGTTTGCACAGTTTTGGTACCATACGCAGCACATTAAAACCCTAGGTTTTCTTGAAAAAATCATCGTTACCCCTGCCCATCACCGGGTACATCATGCGATCAATCCCGAATACTTGGATAAGAACTACGGACAGATCTTTATCTTTTGGGACAAGTGGTTTGGTACTTTTCAGGAAGAACGAGCGGATATTCCTGCTGTTTATGGGGTCACTCGTCCCGTACAAACCTGGAATCCGATCAAAATTAACTTTATGCACCTCTGGCTACTTATTACAGATGCTTGGAGAGCCAAAAACTGGATCGATAAACTTAAGATTTGGTTTATGCCTCTAGGATGGCGTCCAAGTGATGTGGCAGAAAAGCATCCGATAGCCAAAATCCAGGATGTCTACCATTTTGAGAAGTACAATCCTTCCTTAACTGCTGGTATGCGCATCTGGAGCTCCGGGCAACTAATTGTCTTGCTACTGCTTATAAGTTACCTAGTTGGAAATTTGGCTGCAATAGGTGCTCCAGGGATTTTCATCTATGGTGGATTCGTATTCCTAACTGTCTTTGCCTACACGGAGCTCATGGATAGAAACCCGAATGCTTGGCTTTGGGAACTTCTAAAAATGTGCTATGCCCTATATTTCATTTTGACCACTGGAGATTGGTTTGGGATACAAACCCTTCTTCCTGGTTCAGTCTATGTAATGGTGGGGTATCTCCTGATTTCTACCCTTTTCTCTTTCTTCTTTTCCCTTCAAAAACTATCCCAAAAATCTGAATCACGCACCAGCTTGCCTGCATGAAGGAACTGATTCAACTGATTGAAGGCTACGAGCAGGCCAAGGCTGAAGGACAAGCCATGGCGCTTGCAACGGTGGTCCAAGTAGATGGTTCGGCCTATCGTCGTCCAGGTGCCAGAATGCTTGTAACCCAAGAAGGACGCTTGACGGGAGCGATTAGTGGGGGTTGTTTGGAGGGGGATGCGCTTCGAAAGGCGCAGACAGTGATTTTTCAGCAGAAGCCCATGCTCGTCACCTACGATACCACTGACGAGGACGATCAAAAATTTGGGATAGGCTTAGGGTGCAACGGGATCATTCATTTGTTAATCGAACCCATAGATATTAACCAAGCAGATCATCCGGTCGAATTAATTCGGCAAGCTCTAGCTAAACGGGAAATGTCCCTTTTGGTAACTATTTTTTCCTTAAAAACAGCCAAATCAGAGCAATTTGGAACCGTTTACCTACGGCAGGGTAACCAAGAGTTTGGTTCCTTTCAAAAGATTCCTTCCAATTGTCGAGTAGTAATCGCACAGGAAGTAGCTTCATTTGCGCAGGACAAAAATCGAATTCATTGTTATACCGAACTGAACGAGCTTTCTGTTTTTTTTGAGCTCATTTCCCCTCCTGTTCGTGTCCTTTTGTTTGGAGCGGGCAACGATACCCAACCTGTTGCTCATTTGGCAGGATTACTAGGATACGAACTACACCTACTGGATGGGAGAAAAGCATTGGCTACCCCTACCCGATTTCCTAATGCCTCCAAAATCGTTCAAGGCTCAGCTGATGAGATAGTACAACAGTTAGAAACCGACCAACATACGGTAGCCCTGTTGATGACCCATAATTTTGACTACGAACTGCGGGTTCTTGAAGAATTGACCACCCGCATGCTTCCCTACATTGGGATTTTGGGCCCAAAAATAAAGACTGACAAGTTGATTAATCTGTTGGAAATAAAAGGTATTCAGGTGTTTAGAGATGCTATTTTTGCTCCCATAGGTCTCGATCTAGGTGCTGAAACCTCTGAAGAAATAGCACTTTCCATATTTGCTGAAATTGCTGCAGTCCTTCGAAAAAAACCAGCGGGATTTCTTCGAGTCAAGCAGGGCCCAATTCATGAGATAGGCAGATGAAAACGGGAATTATCCTTTTAGCAGCTGGTTTATCTTCTCGTTTGGGTAGGCCCAAGCAGCTCATTGAAATTCAAGGCAAAAAACTAATTCAAAAAGCGATCGAAGAAGCCCAGAAGAGCAGGGCAGATTCCCTCGTGGTGGTACTTGGATCGAATCCAGAACTGATCCAAACAGGCTTTAATATCCATAAAACTCCTTTTATCATCCATACCTCCTGGAAGGAAGGTATGGCTTCTAGTATGCAAGCAGGACTTCGCTTTATGATGGAAAAGGAGTTTGTCGATCAAGTAATCCTCATGTTATGTGATCAACCTTTTGTCGAAGCTTCACTTTTAGATCGATTGATTATAGAAAAATATACAGCTGGGAAGGGTATCGTCGCTTCTGCTTACTCGGATACCTTGGGTGTGCCGGCACTTTTCGATCGGCTATATTTTGAGGAATTACTTCAGTTGAACGGATCTGAAGGGGCCAAGAAGGTGATTTTTAATAATCATGCAGATGTACAAGTCGTTGATTTTCCATTGGGAGCTGTTGACGTGGATACGGAAGAGGATCTGGATCGATTTCTTAGGTTATATCAGCAAAAAAGTCCTTTAAATCCAAGTTAACCTGTCATTGTTTCAAGATTATTCGCTTTCAAAAGGTTAGTGAGGTTAGGCTACTTTTTTTATCGCCAACTAAACAAGATTTCAGCGAATAAAATTATTTTTAAAACAATTCGTGATAACATGTGTTTTGAATATTCACACAACCAAAACTAAAAATGAAAATTAAATTTATTGCCGTTGTTATTGCAGTTTTTGTGTCTACATTCTCAGTAACAGCTCAAACAACTGTTGTGGATGTAGCCATTAGCTCGAAAGACCACACTACATTAGTTGCTGCAGTGAAAGCTGCAGAATTAGTAGCTACTTTGCAAAGCGCTGGTCCATTTACGGTTTTTGCTCCAGTAAATACCGCATTTGGCAACTTACCCGCTGG
>JAQCJI010000016.1 GCA_027593175.1 Bacteroidota bacterium
ACCACATTCAGCTCGGGAAATTCAAAGATTGCAGTTTGGGTATCTGCAATATTGGATTTACCCTCTTTCTGGACATAAATCCCACCTGTGGCAGTGACTTGCGTAGGCCAGCCGAGCTTGAGCATCCAGCGCACCGTGTCCAGCATGTGTACGCACATATCGCCTGGAATGCCATTGCCATATTCCATAAAGGTTCTCCACCAGCGGATGTGGGGCAATCCATCATAAGGGCGCAATGGGGCAGGTCCAGTCCACATTTCGTAATTAAAAAAGTCAGGAACGGGCTCCACAGCTGGGTTGCCATTGGCACGCATGTGGAAGTAGCAGCATACTTCAGCATGGCTAATTTTCCCCAGTAGTCCACTGTCAATGATTTGTTTTTTGGCTTCAATTAAATGGGGAGTGCTTTTTCGTTGGGTACCAATCTGGCAAACGCGCTTGTACTTTCGCGCTGCCGCCACGATCGCTTCTCCTTCGATGATGTCCACGGAAATCGGCTTTTGCAGGTAGACGTGCGCACCTGACTTCATCGCTTCAATGGCCTGCAAAGCATGCCAATGATCCGGTGAACCAATCAATATGAGGTCACAGGCATGGGTCTTAATCAACTCCCGATAATCTTCGAATAGTTGGGGTACTTTTTTGGATTTTTGACGCTCGGATACGAGTTTACCCGCTTCAGTCAACATTTTTTTATCTATATCGCAAAGGGCTACCACCTCCACATCGGCAACTTGAATCAATCGAAATAGATCGGATTTCCCATACCAACCTGTGCCAATCAGGGCGATTTTTAGTGGATCTGATTTGGATTTGAAATCCATGCCCAATAAGCCAAAGCTTGTTAGGGTCATGAGCGCGCTAGAGCCCTTCAAAAAGTCTCTTCGATTCAATTCGTTCATTTGTGTACCAATTTGATTGTAGAACTTGAATATACAAAAACCAGCTTTTTATGCAAATCGGTTTTGGAAGAATGATCAAGCAAGTTCCAAGAAACGAACAGGCTACTTGCCAGGATGATAAACACGCTTAGCATTCTGAAGCACGATTTTCTTATCCAATGTCATGGACTTCAGTTTCCTTGCTGCAAAACGCTCCATCTGGTCGTCATAATGTGGAGAATCTGGTCGGTTGCTCGCTCCAAACACATTGATACTTTCCAGGACAGGCAAGCCCTTTCCAAAGCGTGCCATCAAGATGTAGGATTCCCCTTGTGTTGCTTTTCGCATCCCCTTTTCCCAAGCCGTAGAGCGGATCGTGGTGAGCACATCGTCGATGCCCCAAAGTGGTAAAACTTTATCCCCACGAACGAGCTTTTGGTATTCCCCCAGTTGTACCAACTCTTTCCCAAAGTGGGTTTGGAAGTGGGTTTTGGCGGCTTGTAAACTTTGGATTGCTTCTTCTTCCGAAATTACCGTATCGATAGATCTCCCTGTGTTGGTAAACTCGTCCCACCAGAAATAGTAAACAAAGGCAAAAAGGGCCGCTCCTTCACTTTTGACATCGGCTTCCTTATTCCAAGTGGTGAGCACATTAATTTGTGTCTTCAGGTTTGGATACTTTTCAGGATTTAGGGTAAAAAGGGACTTTAAATTGGTTCGGAAAGCCAAGTCCTTGGGAAGCGTTTGGTCAAACTTGATCTGATTGAATAGCTGCCAAGATATTTTCCCTGTTTCGGGCATGAGCTCCCGAAAGCGCTTGGATCGGTTGTTATCACGCAAGTCAAAGCCCATTTCTTTCGGGAAAGACGCTGCCGTTAATGTGTCTTCTAACGCGCCTGCTTTGTAAGGAGAATGGTTAGTGTTGTAGAGGTAGCCAATTTCTGGATTGAGCTGCTGCGGGAGCTCCTCAAAAGAATGGTAAGTATTCCATACCACCGCCGAACGATTTCCTGGTATCGTTTCGCTATGGTCTATTCCGGGGCTGCGCTTGGGTAATAACGCATTGCTCACGTAGTAAATCGTATCGTATCGGTCGGCATAGACGGTGTTGAAGTTGGGCAGCTGCAGGCTTTCCATGGCCGTTTTCCATTCGGTGAAATTTTTGGCTTTGTTCATTCTCCACCACTGTTCTGGTGCTCCAATTCTGTCCAAGGCGCCCAAGCGGAAGGCAAAGGTTCCTTTCTCTGTAACCAGCGTTGGGCCGTAGATTGATTTCCAAACCTTTTTTGGGATCGGAAGTGTGATCCAATCCCAGAGTCTCACCTTCAGCCAAACTGTTTTTTCTTCCAGCGTCAGCCAGTTTCCATCTACATGGTAGCGCATGGGATCATCTGCATCCACTTCTAACTCAAATAGATCCAGCAAGTCGGGTGAGTTGACCGTATGCGCCCAGCCCAGGTGCTCGTTGACTCCATGGAAGATCATGGCGCCGCCCGGGAAGAGGCCTCCAAGTATGTTCCAGCCTTCTTCCGACTGTATGTGTGCTTCGTACCAAGCAACGGCCCCCTCCAAGGGTTGGTGGGAGTTGATGGCCAAAAATGCCTCGCCAGTATCGGTACGTGAGGGGTGGATGGCGATGGCATTGGAGCCTTTGGGAAGGGAGTCTTCCGCGATTTTTGGGACGGTACCGTTAAAAATCGCTTGAACGGCCCGATCTGCTCCCGCCATTTGGGCTAGCGAAAGGATGTAGGCGGAACTGATTTCTTGAGGGGTAATTGGGAAAGCCGGGGCATAGAGCAATTCCTCCGGGTGGTGAAAGGCATAATCGTTCAATCCCGCAGCATAACCTTCCAGCACTTTTTTGAATTCTGGGGAAAAACTATCAGCATACTTTTCTTTGGCGATTGCTTTGGTGTCCAAGAGATGTACAAAAAAATCGATGGCTGCACCCTCTTCTCCAAATATCCTGCCTGCAAGTCCTTTGCCTGCGAGTACCGTTTTTTGAATGGTCTCAAAGTCGTCTTCGGCATGTGCCCAGGCCAAACCGTAGGCTGCATCGGCATCTGTTTTACCAAAAATATGGGGAACACCAAATTCGTCGCGTGCGATTTGAATGTTTTTTACATCCCAGCCCGAAGGTTTGAGAACGTGCTGGCAGGATAGGAGAAGTGGAAGTAACAAGCCGAAAAAGAGTATTTTTTTCATAGTGATCGAAATCTAGGGAAAAGGTAAGCGTTTCATGTGAAATAAGGGCTTTCTGCTAGAGTCTGCGCTTCCATTTCCAAAGGTATGCTCGTACTTTTCCTTACCCTTTGAAAAGGGCAATAGGAAGAGAAACCTTTTGGAAAAGATAAAATTAATTAGCTTGGACTAGGATTTGGTTCCCTCAAAAAATTATCAAAATAAAAACTATTTTCATTTTCACAGTCCTTACCCTTTCGAACTATGAAAAAAATACTATTTCTACTCATTTTTTTGTTCCCTCTTTACTCACTTATGGCGCAGGAGAATGAAATTCTTTCCAAGCTGGATGCCAAGGCTGATTTTTATGGTGACCTTGCACGTCAGATTTGGAGCAACCCAGAGCTGGGTTACTTGGAAACAAACAGTTCATTGCTCCTCCAAAAAACCCTCAGCGATGCAGGTTTTAAGGTTTCTGCTGGTGTAGCTGGAATCCCCACCGCTTTTGTAGCAGAATACGGCTCAGGAAAGCCCGTGATTGGAATTATAGCTGAATTCGACGCACTACCTGGTGTGTCCCAAGAGGCGGTATCCTTCCCTAAGCCTGTAGTGGTAGGTGGAGCAGGACATGCCTGCGGACACCACCTCTTTGGTGCAGCTTCGGTAGCGGCAGGAATCTCGGTGATGGATTGGTTGAAAGCCAACAAGATCAAAGGCACCGTACGCGTTTACGGTACGCCTGCAGAAGAAGGAGGCGGAGGTAAGGTGTACATGGCTCGTGCGGGCTTGATCCAAGATGTAGATGCCATGCTACACTGGCACCCAGGCTCCCAAAATGATGCAGGAGCCACTTCTTCCTTGGCCAACATCTCTACCAAATTTAGATTTTATGGAGAAGCTTCCCACGCCGCCGCAGCCCCCGAGCGTGGCAAATCTGCCTTGGATGCGGTAGAGGCTATGAACTTTATGGTCAACCTCATGCGAGAGCATGTACCCATGCAAACGCGCATGCACTATGTGATTACGCGTGGAGGAGAAGCGCCTAATGTGGTGCCTGCATTTGCGGAATCCTACCATTATGTACGCCATCCCGATGCATTGGTGGTTCAGCAGATTTTTGACCGCATGGTCAAAGCAGCCGAAGGTGCAGCTCTAGGTACGCAAACGCGCATGGAATATGAGGTGATTAATGGGGTGTATAACTTGCTTCCCAACGAGACCTTGGCTCGCATCATGCACAAGAACCTTGAGAAAATCGGTGGGGTGTCTTATTCCCCTGAGGAGCACAAATTTGCAGAGGAAATCATCAAGACCTATCCAGAAGGCGTAAATGCCAGTCCGGAAGATGCAACCAAAATTACCCCTTTTGTGGTAAGCGAAGAGGGTGAAGGCGGATCTACCGATGTGGGGGATATCAGTTGGCTGATACCAACGGTAGGATTAGGTACTGCTACTTGGGTACCTGGCACCTCTGCACATACCTGGCAAGCAGTAGCTGCTGGGGGTATGAGCATCGGCCAAAAGGGTATGATGGTTGCTGCCAAAACACTGACCTTGACAGCTATGGATATTTTTAACAATCCATCAGTCACAAGCCAAGCATTGCAAGAGCTCAATACCCGCAGAGGGGAAGGATTCTCCTACAAGGCCTTGGTAGGAAATAGAACCGCTCCTTTGGATTATCGAAAGTAAGCTAATCCATCAGAAGGGAAGGCTGGATTTCCGTTGATGGAATTCCAGCCCTTTTTTATGTCTTTTTTTTCCAAAAGAAGTATCTTTTAAGGTGCGTTTTACTTGCGTGCTGATTTTTATGCAAAGACGAACTTCTCTAAAACTTCTTGGAGCAGCCGGTGTCGGTATCGCCGGGCTGGTCTTGGCGGACTGGAAATGGCAAATTCTGGATCGCCTGACTCATATTGGTTTTTTCACCTATGAACAAGAGCAACTCTTAGCTTCCTTGGCGGATACGATTATTCCTGAGGGTGTTGCGGGTGCTGTTGGCACTTCGCCTATTGGCGCCTTGAGCACAGGTACAGACCAATTTTTGATCCGATTTTTTGAAAAGTGTCTGGAAAAAGAGGAACAGGAAATCATACTTCAGGAGCTGAAGGTCTTACAGAAACTTGATTTTTCTTCCCTAAGTAAAGAGGAAAGAGAAAAAATTTTGCAGGACTATTCCAAAGCAGAAGGAGATAAACAGAAGAAATTCTACAAACTGATTCGATCCAATACCATTTTTGGATTTACGACAGCCCGAGACGTGATGGTCGATCATTTGGGCTATCAAGTAGCTCCAGGATTTTATAGCGGATGTGTGGAGGTGTCTCCCGAAAAGTCGTAAATCAGCGATGTTACAAGATTCTAAAGAAAAACGAACCTACGATGCAATTGTCATCGGCTCTGGAGCTTCTGGAGGTTGGGCGGCGAAAGAACTCACGGAAAAAGGCCTGAAGATCCTGGTTTTGGAGCGCGGCCGCATGGTGCGCCACATTGAAGACTACCCTACCGCCTCCAAGGCTCCTTGGGAGTTTGAATTTCGTGGAGCAGTGCCCATAGAAAAGCGATCTGGCCTAGGTGCTGCCAATTGGAAGCGGGAGGAAACCATGCATTGGGCGCTCGCTGAGGATGAGCAGCCTTATATCGAAGAAAAGCCTTTCCGCTGGTTTAGAGGCTATCATGTGGGTGGAAAGTCCCTGCTCTGGGCACGAGGCACGCAGCGCTGGTCTGACTTTGATTTTGAGGGGCCTGCTCGCGACGGCTATGCAGTGGATTGGCCCATTCGGTATAAGGACATGGAACCTTGGTACACACATGTCGAAACCTTCGTAGGATTTGCTGGAAGTAGAGATGGCTTGGATGTGCTGCCCGATCAGGTGGTGCAGCCTGGTTTTGAACTGAGTTGCGTGGAGCGCTATTACAAGGAGAAGCTCAAGGAAATGTATGGTTCTGAGCGGCACCTAGTCCAAGGCCGCTGTGCGCACCTCACCGATCCTCAGCAGATCCATCTGGATCAGGGGAGGGCGAAGTGCATGAACCAGAATATGTGCGACCGAGGCTGTATTTATGGGGGCTATTTTTCAGCCAATGCCTCTACCTTGCCTTGGGCGGAGAAGACGGGCAACCTGACCCTGCGCCCTGATTCGGTGGTGGAGTCGATTATTTACGACGAGCAAAAAGGGAAAGCCATTGGGGTGCGCGTGATCGATCGCTTGACTCAGGAGCCCATCGAGTTTTATGCGAAAATAATTTTCGTGAATGCTTCCACGATCAATTCCAATTCGATCTTACTCAATTCCACCTCTTCCCGTTTTCCAAACGGCCTTGGGAATGACAATGGGTTGATGGGCAAATACATGACCTGCCACAATTACAGAGGAAAGGGCTATGCTACATTTGAAGGCTACCTCGACCAGATGCACAAGGGAAGAAACCCTGGTCATGCCTACGTGCCGCGCTTCCGCAACGTCTACCGTCAAGAGACTGACTTTCTTCGTGGTTATGCCATAGGAATGTCTGCCAACAGGCAGTTGGATGGCAATGGAGAGCTGATTGGGGATGCCCTTCGTGAGAAGTTGCTCGATCCAGGTTACGGCTTGTGGGGTATGGCAGCTTGGATGCAAGGGGAGATGGTGCCCGAAGAATCAAACCACCTACGGCTGAGCAAAGACGAGAAAGACAAGTATGGCATTCCCAAACTCATCCTTTCGGTAGAGTGGAAAGAGAATGACAACAAGATGACTCGGGATTTTGTGGAGCAGCAAACTGAGATGTACGAACGCATGGGATTCAAAAATATCAAGGTGGAGGATACTGGAGCCCCTCCAGGATCCGATATTCATGAAATGGGTGGTGTGCGCATGGGAAGAGATCCCAAAACCTCCTTGCTCAACGAATTCAATCAGCTCCATGCCTGCAAGAATGTATTCGTTTCTGATGGCGCTTGCATGACCAGCGGCAGTACACAAAATCCGACCTTAACCTTTATGACCCTGACAGCTCGAGCGGCAAATCATGCCGTGGAGGAGTTGACCAAGGGCAATCTTTAACAATTTCCCTAAGGGATTCGCTGATCTCAGCTCTAGATCAGCAGTTTTCTGAGGGTATAAAACCCAAAATACCATGAAAAAAACACTTGCTTTACTAATCCTTGCGCTGACTTGGATCATAGCCCCAACAGAGACTGTCGCTCAGAAAAAGGGAGATCCATTGTTTGGAGCCCCTCTAGGAATTGCTTCCTATACCTTTCGTGACCAATGGAAGAATGGGGTGCCGGAAACTCTAGACATCATCCAAAAAATGGGATTTAAAGAGTTTGAGGGTAGTGCACCTCAGGGAGTAGACCCTGTGGAATTCAAGAAAATGTTGGCGGATCGGGGGATCAGTATTCCTTCTACAGGTGCGGGATTTGACCAGTTGGAGAGCGATCCTCAGGGGGTTGCCGATCGTGCCAAAGCATTGGGGGCTTCCTATGTGATGTGTTCCTGGATTCCGCATGCAAGGGGTCAATTTTCCAAAGCCGATGCCGACCGAGCCATCAAGGTATTCAACGCCGGAGGCAAGGTATTGGCTGCAAACGGAATTACATTCAAGTACCACGTGCATGGCTACGAATTCCAGCCTTATGGCCAAGGCACCTTGTTTGACTACTTGGTAGAAAATACCGATCCCAAGTATGTGTCTTTACAAATGGACGTCATGTGGACCCATTTTGGCGGAGGGGATCCAGCTGGGTTATTGAAGAAATATGGAAAGCGCTGGGTGTCGCTACATCTCAAGGATTTTAGAAAAGGAGCTCCAAATGACATGACTGGAGGGACTGGCCCTGAAAATGATGTGCCCTTGGGTCAGGGGGAACTCGACTTTGTGGCGATCTTGAAAGAAGCCAATAAAATTGGAATCAAGCACCTGTTTATTGAAGATGAAAGTGAGAAAGAGTTGGATACCTTGCCTATAAGTATTGCCTATTTGAAAAAGTTGACCTACTAAGGTTTGGAGCGTTGGTCTGTAGAAGGCGGTCAGTCAGAGGGTCGGCAGGCCCTGGGTGCCCGAAGTGATTTCGATTTCTTAAATGCTTTTCTAAGCTATCAGGGAACTAAAAGCCCCTGGGAGTTGAAGCTTTCCGTTTGGAATATCGCAGATACCCAAGCGATTCGTAGGGACAGTTTTAACGAAAGTGTGAGTACCTTTTCTTACTAGGTGCAACCGCGCTATGCGCTGCTTAATTTTAAATATGATTTGTAGGATGGAGCTCCTTGACTGCAGCTGAGGAAAAATCCTTTCTGTTGATTTCCGAAATTAACCCACAAAAAAATCCCCAAGAAGTAAAACTCTTGGGGATTTATGTTGTGTGAAGGGCTGCTTTTAGATGGCAGCTACCAATTTCACATTTAGCTTTACCTCATCGTAGATCATTTTGTCTGCAAGGTTTTCGAAGTAGCTACCAGAACGGAATTTGATTTCGAATTTGGTACGGTCAAAGGTAATCTGTCCAGTTGCAGTCACTTTTTTGCCGGCTACGGCTACCTTGGCAGGAAAAGAGATTTTCTGCGTGATGCCCTTGATGGTAAGGTTGCCCGTAATAGTATAGTCTTTTCCATTGTTAGACTTGGCTTCGGTGATTTTGAAGGTGGAGGTATTGAATTTTCCGACAGAAAAAAAGTCATCTGACTTCAAGTGCACAGTCAGCTTGCCCTTTGATTCAGCATCGGTAAGGTCCTCTACGGTCAAGTTGACCATATCCATATCGAAGGATCCGCCAGTAATTTTACCTCCAGAGACATCCAAGGTCGCATTTTTCATAGGAACATAACCCCAGTGGGTGCCGGTCACTTTGGAGGCTTCCCAGCGAATTTGGCTTTCTGCTTTGTTGACTGTGGCAGGAGCAACAAGTTCTGCTGCGGCAAAAAAGGCACTTAGTCCGAGGACTAGTGTGGTAATTAATTTCATGAGTAGGTAGTTAAATGATTTGAAAATAAGTTTTGATTCTGTAGCCTAAATACGAAGGCAACTGGTTTAACGAATTTTCAAAAAAAAAGTTCTTAAAAAAAACAGCTTAGATTCGTAAATCATTTTTATTCTGGTGCTGCTTTTTACCGTAACTTATTGAGCGTGTTTTAAAATCACCCTTTCTATGAAAAAATTCTTCTTCTTCCTCTTCTTTTTGCCCCTGCTTGCCTTGGGGCAAAGTCACGAATCTCGATTAAAAACAATTTACGACACCGAACTTTCCTCAGGGCATACCTATGACAACTTGCGCTACCTCTGCAAGGAGATTGGCAATCGTTTATCGGGATCTCCAGGTGCTGCTGCCGCAGTAGAGTGGACCAAGCAATTGATGGAAAGTTATGGTTTCGACACCGTTTACTTGCAACCCGTGATGGTACCCCACTGGGAGCGTGGAGGTACCGATGTGGTACGGGTAGTGAATTCAAAAAAACAAGGAACTGTAGAATTAGCCAGTTTGGCATTAGGAAATACCCAAGGTACTGGATCAAAGGGCTTGCTTGGGCAGGTGGTGGAGGTGAAGGGTCTGGCTGCATTGCAAGCCCTGGGGAGCCAAGTGAAGGGAAAGATTGTCTTCTTCAATGGCCCCATGGATCCCACCAAGGTGGATGCTTTTGAAGCCTATTCAGGGGCAGTGGGGCAGCGCAGTTCGGGTGCTGCAGAGGCTGCCAAGTACGGAGCCATTGCCACTGTGGTGCGGTCCATGAACAATCGAGTGGATGGTTTTGCACATACGGGAAATCAGCGCTATACTTCTAATGCAACCGCTATTCCAGCTTTGGCCATCAGTACCAAGGATGCGGAGCTGCTCAGTAGCCTGCTTGCCGATCAATCTGATCTGCAGCTGTATTTGGAATCACATGGCGAGATGAAAACTGAAAAGCTTTCTTATAATGTCATCGGGGAACTTAGAGGCACCGAAAAGCCAGAGGAGATCATTGCTGTAGGTGGCCACCTCGATTCTTGGGATGTAGGTGAGGGAGCACATGACGATGGGGCTGGATGCATGCAGGGAATTGAAGTATTGCGTTTGTACAAGCAGTTGGGATGGAAGCCCAAGCGCACCTTACGCGCAGTGATGTGGATGAATGAGGAAAATGGCCTTCGTGGGGGCCAGGAATATGCACGTGTGGCGAAGGAAAAAGGGGAGAAGCACATTGCGGCCATTGAATCCGATTCAGGTGGATTTTTACCTATCGGATTTTCTTCTACGGGAACTGCTGAGCAGCGTGGTAAAATCGCTTCTTGGGCTGAGCTACTTCGGCCTTACCAGTTGTGTAGCCTTCAAAAACCAGGTGGTGGGGCAGACATTGGTCCCCTTCGAGATCAAGGGACCCTCCTGATTGGATTGCTGCCAGATTCCCAAAAATACTTTATCTACCACCACACTGAGGCAGATGTGTTTGAGGCGGTGGATAAGCGGGAACTGGAATTGGGAGCAGCGGGAATGGCTGCATTGGTGTATCTACTTGACCAAGAAGGCATTCAGTGATTCAGGATTGATTAGTAAAATATCCTCCAGTGGATTCTCTTTTTTAAAAAAAAGTCTTTTCTAAACTAATTTTCTCAGCAGATGTCAATATCCATTGATTATCAATTGATTAATTAAATGCAAATTCTAAAAATAGAGGGTAAAGAAAATTTTCTTTCGTTTGGAGGCCTTTTCAACGAGTTCCATTCGTGTAAAAATTACCTCCATTTTGGTTTAAATGACCTGTTCACTAAAAAAAGTTAAAACAGCTACTTGCTTTTTGAATTTAAAAAATGATAACTTTAAAACTCGATTTATTCTAGAAACCATTTAACCTTAATCCAAGTCATTTAAAAAAAAACTATGAGAAAGTTCATCGCTTTGTTCATGCTAGCAGGTATCCTATTCGTTCCTGTTTTCGCTAACGCTCAAGATGCACCTGCTGCTGCAGCTGCTACAGAAGCAACACCTGCAGCAGAAGAGACTGCTGCGTCACCAACCGTAGTTGACGATGAAATCGTCGCAGAGGAGCAGAGCTTCCACCAAGTAATCAAGGAGAAATTTATCGAGGGTGATCCTTTGTATATGACTCCGGTATTGATTTGTTTGATTTTAGGTCTTGCAATCGCCTTGGAGAGAATTATCACTTTGAATCTTGCTACTGTAAATACCAAGAAGCTCCTTGCTAAAATTGAAGATTCACTTTCTTCAGGAGGAGTTGAGGCTGCAAAAGAAGTAACTCGAAGCACAAAAGGACCAGTAGCTTCTATCTTCACGCAAGGTTTGATGAGACACTCTGAGGGAATTGAAATGGTTGAGAAGTCAATCGTTGCTTACGGATCTGTTGAAATGGGTCGTTTGGAGAAAGGTCTAGTTTGGATCTCTCTATTCATCTCTCTTGCTCCTATGTTGGGCTTTATGGGTACGGTAATTGGTATGATTGGTGCCTTTGACTCTATCGAAGCAGCAGGTGATATCTCTCCTTCTCTAGTAGCTGGTGGTATTAAAATCGCTCTTTTGACAACTGTTGCTGGTTTGATCGTTGCGATTATCCTTCAACTGTTCTACAACTATCTTGTGTCTAAGATCGATTCATTGGTAAACGACATGGAAGACGCTTCTATCTCTTTGGTAGATGTGTTGGTAAAGCACAAAATGACAGGCAAGTAAATCTTCGCCTTCAATTTGTTCAAAATCAAATTCTTACATCCTAAAGATTCGAAATCATGGATTATGCTAATATTATTCTCTATGTGAGCTATGCTCTTGTAGTAGTTGGGACGGGCCTATCGGTGCTGCTCCCATTGATCAAGTCTCTTGATGACCCAAAAGGGCTTATGAAGTCAGGGCTTGGTATTGTTGGAATTGTTGTGATATTCTTTATTTGCTACTCCATCTCTTCCAACGAGGTATTGCCCAAGTTCGAGGGTGAGCCTTTCAACTTGACGCCAGCAACTTCTCAAATGGTGGGAGGTCTTATGTTTACTACCTACCTACTTATAATTGTTGCTTTGGCAGGCATTTTACTTACTGAGGTAAATAAAGCAATCAAATAATCATGGCTAGAAGCAATAGTAGAGGGAGTCAAGAAGTAAATGCAGGATCAATGGCGGATATCGCCTTCCTACTGCTGATCTTCTTCCTTGTGACCACTACCATCGCTTCGGACAAAGGTATTTTGAATATTCTTCCTCCGAAGCAGGATCCTAATGTACCACCACCTGATATCAAGAAAAACGAAAGAAATATCTTCAACGTCTTGATTAATGCCAACAACGACTTGTTGGTAGAAGGTGATTACAGAAGGTCAGCAGAAGGTCTTGATCAAGACTTCAAAGCATTCATCATGAACTTTGGAGCTCCTGATGAAGAAGCAGCAGCCTTGTACAACTCTCTTCCAGCATCGTTGCAGGCGCAAGCCCAACGAAAAGCGGATTCATCCGATGATCCAGGGGAAGCTGTAATCTCCATCAAAACCAACCGTGGTACTAGCTACGAGGTGTTTTTGGAAGTGTTTGACTTGGCTAAAAAAGCTTACTTTGATATCTACGCTGAAAGAGTTGGTTTAGCTTCCGGAGAATATCGCACGCTGAAAGGCGACAATGAGGCGACCAGAGCAATCTTGGGTAAAAGTAAGGAAGGTATCCCAATGGCGATATCTATTGCAGAACCAGATAAAATAGGAGGTAATTAATATGGCAAAGTTTAAGAAAAAAGTCAAAACAGGGGAAAGCATTCCTACTTCAGCCTTGCCGGATATCATCTTTATGCTCCTATTCTTCTTCATGGTAACTACTGTTTTGAGAGAGCAGGATATTTTGGTGGACCAGAAGATTCCTCAAGCTACGCAGTTGCAAAAGCTTCAGAAGAAGACTTTAATCTCTTATATCTACATTGGTAAGCCTAAGAATACTGGGCTTTACGGTTCTGAGCCTAGAGTGCAAGCAAATGACGTATTGATTGGATCCCCTGAAATTGTTCAGTGGGTCAACCAGGAGCGTGATAAGTTGCCTGAAGCAGACCGTGGATTCATTACCATTTCTATGAAAGTAGACAAAGAAGTGAAAATGGGTCCTATCTCTGATGTGCAAACAGAACTACGAAATGCCGATGCACGCCGTGTTTTGTATGCGTCCACAGGGAAGGTTAACTAAGATTAATTTTCTTTATCTGTATATTGAAAGCCATTCGCAATGCGGATGGCTTTTTTTATTCCAATTCTTATGAAAATACAGCCTGCCTCCAATAAAAAAGTTCAACGTGCATGGGTCATGTACGATTGGGCAAATTCGGTATACAGTCTGGTAATCACTTCTACAATATTCCCAGTGTATTACGATACTGTTACTCAAGCTGTAGATGGCTCCGATAAGGTTTCATTCTTTGGTTGGGAAGTTATCAATACTGTTCTATATTCCTATTCGATCTCATTTTCATTCCTAGTGATTGCCTTGCTCGCTCCACTGCTCTCAGGCATTGCAGATGCTGCAGGGAATAAATTGAATTTCATGAAGTTCTTCGTATACCTAGGATCATTATCTTGTATTTCTTTATTCTTTTTTACGGGGGAAAACCTAGAGTTTGGAATAATTTGTAGCGTTTTAGCAAGTATTGGGTTCTCAGGTAGCATCGTATTTTACAATTCTTACTTACCTGAAATAGCCAAAGAAGAAGAATTTGACTTGCTTAGTGCCAAAGGTTTTGCGTTAGGCTACATCGGCAGTGTAATCCTCTTGGTTTTTAACTTAGTGATAATACAGTATCCCGAATGGTTTGGAATGCCTACTGGAAGCTTTGCACCTCGCTTTTCTTTCTTAGTTACCGGTATCTGGTGGATTGGCTTTGCACAGATTCCTTTTCGGATTCTACCTAATAATCCCTATCAAAAGTCCATTACCAATGGATATTTATGGAAAGGATATCGTGAGGTAAAGGCTGTGTTTAGGGAGCTTCGTGACCTACCCGTAGCGAATCGATTTTTAGCTTCTTTTTTCTTTTATTCCATGGGCGTACAAACGGTCATGTATTTGGCAGCTTCTTTTGGAGCTAAGGAGTTAGGCTTGCCCGGCGATCAGTTGATCTTAACGGTACTAATTATTCAATTTGTAGCCATTGGAGGAAGCTACTTTTTTGCTTTTGTCTCTCGGAAGGTTGGAAATAAAACAAGCTTGATGATCATGGTGCTGATATGGATGGGAATCTGCGTTGCTGCCTATTTTGTTTATTCGGTCTATGAGTTTTATTCCTTGGCATTTGTAGTAGGTCTAGTGATGGGAGGCATTCAGTCCCTTTCTCGGTCTACCTATGCCAAACTGATTCCAACTACAACCACAGACAATGCTTCTTTTTTCAGTTTTTTTGACCTGACAGAAAAAACCGCTGTTGTCCTAGGAACCTTTACCTACGGTGCTATCGAACAGTTGACTGGAAGCATGCGAAATTCTGCCTTATTTCTCGTGATTTTCTTTGTGCTTGGAATCATCTTTTTGAGGAGGTTGAATCTTTCCAAAAGGCAAGTTATTTCTTCTCTTACCCATTGATGTTAAGAATTCTTTTGGCTTTAAGGATTGCCAATATGAATCAAATTCACTTGGATAGGTAGGGGTATTTGAACTATGCCTCTATGGAACCTATTACCCTATAGCTATTTAAATTTTACAATTCTCAATGAAACAAGAGAAAGCCTTACTCTGGACCTTGGCAGCCATCAACTTTATTCACATCGTGGATTTCATGATCTTGATGCCCCTCGGTCCTCAACTGATGCGTTTGTTTGAGATCAGTCCGAGTGAGTTTGGGTTTTTAGTCTCTTCCTACACCTTCAGTGCCGGAGCTTCCAGTTTCTTTGGGGCATTTTTCTTGGATCGGTTTGATAGAAAGCAAATTTTGATTTGGGTGTATATCGGTTTTACATTGGGAACTCTGGCCTGTGCCTTGTCGCCAAACTATCCCATTTTACTCTTAGCCAGAGTGGTTTCTGGGATTTTTGGGGGGCTAACTTCTGCCTTAATCCTTGCGATTATTGGAGATGTGGTGCCGGATGAACGCCGTGGAAGAGCCATGGGCTTAGTGATGTCTGCCTTTTCCTTCGCTTCGGTGATGGGAGTGCCTTTGGGACTCTTTTTGGCGAGCTTATCCGATTGGCATACGCCTTTCTATATTTTAGCTGTGTTGTCAATTGTGAGTATGGGAATGATAGTAAAGTTTATCCCATCCATTACTGCTCATGTAAATACTGGGGTGAAGCGCCCCCATCCCTTTGCGGTAATCAGACGGGTAACGAGTAATCCCAACCAAATGCGAGCCATCACCCTTTCCATCATGATGATGTTGGGCCAATTTATGATCATCCCTTTTTTGAGCCCTTACAATGTAGCCAATGTTGGTTTTTCTGAGTTTCAGCTCACCTATGTCTACATGGCCGGGGGAGCCTTCACCATGTTTACCTCCCCTTGGGTAGGGAAGCTGGCGGATACCCATGGGAAACTAAAAATCTTTACGATTTTTATGCTACTCAATCTAATCCCGATCGCGATTATCACCCACCTTGGATTGACTCCTGTGGGTTTGGTATTGCTCGTGACTACCCTATTTTTTGTAACATCCAACGGGCGCTATGTCCCAGCTGCAGCCTTGATTACTGGCACGGCGCAACCCGAAAATCGGGGCAGTTTTCTGAGTTTCAATTCCGCTGTGCAGCAGCTTGCAGCGGGCTTTGCTTCTTTGCTTGCAGGCTTTCTAATTGGAGAAAATGAGTTGGGGCAGCTGACGAATTTCAATTTCGTAGGCTACTTAGCGATTTCCTTCAGTTTACTTTGCATTCCCTTGGCCTGGCGAATCAAGGTGGTTAGCTAAATAAAAATACCTCTAAAATATATTTTCTGGAGGGGTCTTATTCGGCTAGGGTTACTTAGAACTCTGCATTTCCAGGTGTTCTTGGGAAAGCGATGACATCGCGGATATTACCCATACCGGTGACAAACTGTACCATTCGCTCAAATCCAAGTCCAAAACCGGCATGTGGTGTGGCACCAAATCTTCGGGTATCCAAGTACCACCACAATTCTTTTTCTGGGATATGCATTTCGTGCATACGCTGGGTCAACTTATCCAGTCGCTCTTCTCGCTGGGAACCGCCAATGATTTCGCCAATTCCTGGGAAGAGAATGTCCATGGCTGCTACCGTTTTTCCATCCTCATTTTGACGCATGTAGAAGGCTTTGATATCCTTGGGATAGTCAGTGAGAATGACAGGCTTTTTGAAATGCTTTTCGACCAAATAGCGCTCGTGTTCGGACTGCAAGTCGGTACCCCAAGACTCAATGAGGTAGTGGAATTTCTTTTTCTTGTTGTGGTTTGAATTGCGCAGGATGTCAATTGCTTCGGTATAGGTGAGGCGAACGAAGTCGTTTTCAACCACAAACTTCAGCTTGTTCAGTAAGCCAAGCTCTGCCCGCTGTTCGGTAGGCTTCGTTTGCTCTTCTTCTGTCGCACGCTGGTCCAAAAAGGCCAGATCTTCCGCGCAGTGCTCCAAGGCATTGCGAATGATGTACTTGAGGAAGTCTTCGGCCAAGTTCTGGTTATCCTCCGCATCGTAAAATGCCATTTCAGGCTCAATCATCCAAAATTCTGCTAGGTGGCGGTTGGTGTTCGAGTTTTCCGCTCGGAAGGTAGGTCCAAAGGTGTAGACTTCTGCCAAGGCCATGGCTGCAAGCTCTCCCTCCAGCTGACCAGAAACGGTCAAGTTGGTTTCTCGTTCAAAAAAGTCCTGGCTGTAGTCGATCTTGCCGTCTTCCGTTTTGGGAGGATTGTTGAGGTTGAGGGTAGTTACTTTGAAAGTTTCCCCTGCACCTTCGGCATCGGATGCCGTGATGATGGGGGTATGGATGTAGAAAAAACCTTTCGTATTGAAGTAAGTATGGACTGCATAAGCCAAGGCATGACGAACGCGGAACACAGCACCAAAGGTGTTGGTTCGCATGCGCAGGTGGGCAATCTCCCGAAGAAATTCTAGGGAGTGCTTTTTAGGCTGCAGGGGATATTTTTCAGGGTCTGATTCGCCCAAGACTTCAATGTGTGTAGCATTCAGTTCAGAGTGCTGTCCTGCGCCTTGGGAGGCAATCACGGTACCAGTTATTTTTAAGCAGGCACCGGTGCTACATTTTTTGAGTACTTCTTCGGTAATGACATTGGGGTCGGCCACTACCTGGTAATTGGTAATGATAGATCCATCATTGAGTGCGATGAAGGAAACATTCTTGTTGCTTCGCTTAGTTCGTACCCAGCCCATAAGGGTGATTTCTTTTCCGATCAGGTCTTGTTCTAGGATGGTCTTGATTTTGACCCGTTTGTTGAATGCCATGCGTGTTGGGTTAGAGGAAGGCAGAAGCGACCTCTTTGATTTTAGTGGAATGCAAAAAAACGATTAAATCACCTTTTTATCAAAAAATTGACACTTTTTCCTAAATTTGAAGATGCAGTTTTCCTCGAAAGTATGCTCTTTTTTCGCAAATAAGTGGTTTGATTCATTTCAATGCAAAAGTTAACGCTTTCTCAATCACTATCTCAAAAACTTTCCCCGCAGCAGATTCAGTTTATCAAGCTACTGCAGGTGCCTACGGCAGAGTTGGATGCCCGTATTGAAGAAGAGCTTGAAATCAATCCTGCTTTGGAAGAAGGCAAGGTTGAGGAGAGCGAATCCTCCGAGGAAGAAGATTTCGAGGAAGGATATGGAGACGAGTACGGGCAAGAGTCCAACGAGGTCAATGTAGACGACTACCTAGACGACGATTATGGGGGTTACAAAATGCAGGGGGATGGGAACTACAACCCGGACGATGAGGATCGTGAAATTCCCTTTTCTTCACCTACTTCCTTGCATGAGCAATTGATTACGCAGTTGAATTTTTTAAAGCTAGATGAGCGACAAAAGATCATTGGAGAGCAGTTGATTGGGAGTATTGAGAACGATGGCTATATCCGTCGGGAGTTGATTTCTATCATCAATGACTTGGCTTTTTCGCAAAACATTGAGACGGACAGTGATGAACTAGAGGAAATCCTTCGGAAAATCCAAAGTTTTGATCCTGCTGGCATCGCGGCAAGAAACCTACAAGAATGCTTAATTATTCAGTTGGAACGGAAGGAGCATCCCGATGATCCAATTATACAGCATGCACTGAGGATTATTCAAGATTGTTTTGAAGAGTTTACCAAAAAACATTACTCCAAAATTCAAAAGCGCCTCAACCTAGATGAGGGGGAGATCAAGAATGCAGTGCAACTCATCACTCGACTCAACCCCAAGCCGGGAGGGGTGGCAGATGGGCTAGTACTCACTCAGTATGTGATCCCTGATTTTATTTTGGTTACGAATGGAGGAAAGTTTGAGATCCTATTGAATTCAAAAAATGCCCCAGAGCTTCGTATTTCACGCTCCTACTCCGAGCTTTTTGATACCTACGATAAGAGCGATAAAAAGGATAAAAAACTCAAAGAGACTGTTTCTTTTGTCAAACAAAAGTTGGACTCCGCCAAGTGGTTTATTGACGCGATCAAACAGCGGCAAAATACCTTGCTCCGAACTATGGAAGCGATTCTTCAGTACCAAACTTCTTTTTTTATTGATGGAGACGAGGTGGCTCTTCGCCCTATGATTCTAAAAGATATTGCAGAAAAGATTGATATGGACATTTCTACCGTCTCTCGTGTGGCGAATAGTAAATCCATTCAAACCGAATTTGGGGTATTTCCCTTGAAGTATTTTTTCTCTGAGGGTATCGCCACAGACAGTGGTGAAGATGTAAGTAACCGAGAGGTGAAATCGGTACTTCAAACTATGGTAGATGCGGAAGACAAAAAGAAGCCTCTCTCTGATGATAAGTTGGTGAAAATGCTCAATAAAAAGGGCTACAACATTGCGCGTCGAACTGTAGCTAAGTACCGGGAGCAACTTCAGATTCCTGTGGCTAGACTACGAAAAGAACTCTAGTGGTACGCAAACTGGCACTTCTGCTTTCGGTGGTCTTTCAGCCCTTACTGATGCCTTCCTTGGTGTTTGGCTTGGTGTTTTTTGGGATACCACAGGCAAGTAGTATTCCCGAATCCTTTAAGATTCGACTTTTTTACCTGATTGTAAGTGCTACCTTACTGATCCCTATTATCTTGATGCTGGGCCTTCGTTGGAGTGGGCTGGTGAAAAGTCTGCACTTTGAAGAGAAAAGTGACCGTAGGTTTCCCTTTCTTTTAATTACTTTTTTTTATGTATTGACTACCTATTTTTTAAAACAGAAGACAGAATTAGATCCAATTTTATGGCAAGGAATGGGTGCGATTACTGTAGCGGTAGCCCTGTTAACGGCAGTTACTTTTTTTTGGAAAATATCTGCTCACATGACAGGTATTGGAGGGTTATTGGCTGTTTTGGCTGTTTTGGCGCTTTATTTCCCCTCCTTTCAAGTAGCCTATTTGCTAGTTACGGTTCTCGTGTTGGGAGGTTTGGTAGCCTCTTCTCGACTATATCTGGATGCCCACAGTCCTGCTGAAGTGTATGCGGGACTTTTAGTAGGGTTTGTTACTTGCTGGATTGGCTTTTCCTGGATCTACGGCTAACTCAATAGACTGAATTCAACAACTGAATAAGCAAAAAAAAACTCCCTGAAAAGGAAGTTTTATAGTTCTTTAGCCACTTGGATTAAAACAGTCCTAATGCAATTCCAAAACTAACTTGGTTGGCTTCGTTATTGAAAGGGCCTCTGTTGGCTTTCCACATGGGGTTGAGGTAGTAGGTGGACCAAACATAAAATCCAGGGCTTCCTGCTTTAAAGTTTAGGCCATAGCGAATTCTCTCCAACCCGTAGTTTTCTGTTTGTTTGATTTTAACTACTCCGGTGGTAGGGGAGTCAAAGGAAATTTTTGTATTGGCTTGGTAAAGGTATCCTACTCGAGCACCAAGGCTTACGCGAAAGCTTTTGCTGTAGTCTTTTTTATTAATATGGTACTGCAGGTCTATTGGAACTTCTACATAGTTGACGGCTAGGTTGTTGAATTTGATTTCGATGGTGTTTCCATAGACGCTTTTCACTTCCTTCAAAATGGAAGATTCAGCGCCTAGCGTACTGTTACGAAATAAGTTTTCATCATCTTTGAAGGAAAACTTGTTGGTAGCAAGTCCAATGCCTGGGCTGAGCACAAAGCCAGACCCTTCACCGAATAGGAGGAAAGGCTTTTGGTAGTAGACGTTGAAACTTCTTGATCCAAAGAAATTGATAGCCAAGTCTGCAGGGCGGTTGGTCAGCTGTGTCCAGCCAAACTCCACGGTCAAGTCATTGGGAATGTTGGGACGACCTCCGATAGGGGCTTTTGGACTTATGCTATCGGAATCTTGTGCTTGTGCATTCAGCGCAAATGCGAGGAAGGCAAGTGTAAGTATTTTTTTCATCAATGAAGCTTCTTTTCGAGAGGATGTGGGCAAAAATATAAAATTTAGGAGGATTTACTCGCCTGTTGGTCTTAATTATTCTTAAGGAATTGGGGTAGGGAGATTTCTTGAACTTTAAAGAATTCTTCGGACCAACTTTTTGGAGGGGAAAAATTATTACTTAGTTTTGCAATCCAATCTGGCTTCGTAGCTCAACTGAATAGAGCACCTGATTACGGCTCAGGAGGTTTCAAGTTTGAATCTTGACGAGGTCACTAGCCCTTACTTTTGAGAAGTTAGGGCTTTTTTTTTGGCTATTTTTGTTTAAATCCTCCCTCAAATTTTCTGAAAATTCATTTTCTATCAAAATCAAAAATAAAAAAAGCAGCCCGAAGGCTGCTTTTAATTTTTAGTGTCCTGCTGAAGCGGCGGGTTTGACACCGCGCTGCCAGATAAAGAAGATCCCAAAGAGTACGATTAAGATACCCGGGAAGAGTAGCATTTTCTCGAGAGTGGCTTGGCCAGCAGCCAACTCCAATGAATTCCCCACCAAACCTGCTGCACTTTGGGCTGCTCTTGATGTATCAATCCATCCTCCAATAATGGGTTGGAAGATGGCGGTAGAGAACATCCCTACACCTCCAATTATAGACATGCCCA
Source organism: Bacteroidota bacterium (assembly GCA_027593175.1). GTDB lineage: Bacteria > Bacteroidota > Bacteroidia > Cytophagales > Cyclobacteriaceae > Algoriphagus. The sequence goes on from JAQCJI010000016.1 coordinate 21,116, forward strand.
AGGCACCAGAGAGAGGGACGCGCTGGGCTACAGCACCTACCATCACAGGCCAGAAGTAACATACCCCTAACGCAAAGATCAGTGCAGCCACATAAGACAGGTTGCCTGTTACCGTGCTAAACAAGAAGATACCAACTGTCGTGAAGATAGCACCTCCTAAGAGTACTCCTGTCTGTCCCAAGGCTTTCACCACAGGACCGGCAAAGAATCTACCTACAGCCATTACACCTGTAGTCAATGCCAAAATCAACATGCCGGATGCGCCACTTGAACTCAACACAATATTGGCCCACTGCGATGGTCCAAATTCAGAGATGGCAGTAAATGCCATCGCAAAGAATAGGAAGATAAACACGGGGCTTAACATGGCTTTAAAGTTGGAGCCAACTGATGTCACACCCTCTACGGAAGGCTTAGGGAATGCTTTACCAAAGAAAAGTACTGCATAGGCAATGGTTGGGATCATCATCACCCAAACTTGGGTTTGCCATGCAAAGCCTCCATCGGTCATGAATTTGGACACCAAGCTTCCCAAAACGATGCCTCCTGGGAACCACATGTGAAAGCGGTTGAGCATCTTGTTCAGGGTAGTACCAGAATACATGTCGGCAATCATCGGATTACAAGCAGCCTCAGTACAGCCGTTGCCGAAACCGATAAATAGAGTAGATACCAACAAGGTGGTATAGCCATCCGCGAAGATGGTCATCAGAATCCCAAGGGTGTGGGTCACAAATGCGATGCGCATGATGTTGGCCGGACCAACTATATGGTAAAATAGGCCTCCAAGAATCATGGAGATTGGGAATCCTAAAAACCACATGGAATTAATAAATCCCAGTTGCTCCGCGGTTAGGCCAAATGAATCTCCCAATTGAGGAAGGATCCCTGCACGAATGGAAAAGGAAAATGCGGTGGTGATGAGCGCCAAACAACTTCCGTTGAAAAGTGCGCCACGGTTAATGGTTTGTGTCATAAGGTAGTGCTTTAGGTTTTTGGGTTGCTTTAAGTGACTTTTGACACATTCAAAGTAGGTAAAAAATTAGAATTCGCTTCCCCGAATTCAAAAAAAATAGCTAAAATCTCTTCAATAAATTTTTAAAGGACAATTGTCCTCCTGATTTAGCTGCCTTTTAGCGAACAAAAACCCAATCCTGCGCGGTACTCAATGGGGCTGAAAATTCATAACCTTCCTCTTGGAAAACTTTGAGTTGCTTGGGCTCAGTGATCCGGTTCAAGATGGCGTATCGTGCCATCAAGCCTCTTGCCTGCTTGGCAAAGAACCCGACTACCTGGTAGCTTCCTTCCTTGTGTTCCTTGAAATGGATGGTGATTACAGGCATCTTCAAGGTATTTTTATCTACTGCCTTGAAGTATTCTTGAGAGGCTAAGTTGACTAAGGTCCTGCCTTCGCCTGCGGCATTCAAAGCCTTGCTGATCTTGGTTCCCCAGTAGTCATAGAGCGAGTTGCCCTTTTTGGTTTTGAGCTTGGTACCCATCTCCAATCGGTAGGGTTGGATCAAATCCAGAGGTTTCAATACCCCATATAGTCCAGAAAGAATGCGTAGGTGTTGCTGCGCAAATTCAAGATCTTCAGCGCTGAACTGATCTGCTTCCATCTTGGCATAAACCTCCCCCTTAAAGGCCAAAAGTGCCTGCTTGGAGTTGTCCGGATTGAAGGTTTCGGTAAAGGTCTTGTAGCGCTCCTCATTCAGACTTGCGAGGGAATCGCTCAAGTGCATCAATTTGGAGATTTCTGAAGCCGTTTTTTTTCGTAATACGCCCACCAAATCTTTCACTTCCGCAGAGAATTCGGGTTGAGTATGTCCGCTGTATTCAGGATGACTGTAATCTAGGGTTTTGGCAGGAGAAATGACAAGCAACATGGGTTACTGGATAATCGTAATGGCTTTGGTTTCAGTTTGGGTAATATTCTGTTCTCTTGAGGTAAACCGCACAACGGCCACGTATGTTCCCGTTGGAACTAATTTCCCATTCACAAGCCCATCCCAAGGGCAGAATGGCTGTTTGGGTTCCAAATTTTCATGGTCGCAGTAAAAAATAAGTTCCCCCCAGCGGTTGTAAATAAACACATCTACTTCGTCAATGTATTCGTTGGCATACAAAATAAAATTGCGGCTTGGGTCATTGAGTACCATGCCGCTTGGGAAGACCACCTTGAGGTTACAGTCTTCTTCTACGGTAAAGGTACCTTCCCATTCACAGCCAAGCAAATCACCTACACGTAGGGTATAGGTGCCTCCCAGCGTGGGGGTAAAGGTAGGGTCCTGAGAGACTTCCTTGCCGTCCAAAATCCAGGAGTAGCTGGCATAGGCGCCTGGGTTGAGGGTTACTGATTTTCCCTCTACGGCACAGATTAGCAGCAGCTCGGTCGGAAGTACAGGAGGAATAAGTTGGGACTTGACCACCACGACATTGGCTCTGCCGATCTCGCATCCAAAGCTGCTGCGCAAAATCACTTCGTAGGTACCTTCTTTACTCACCTCAATGAGGTTGCTCGTGAAGGATGGGAGCCTGGTACGCGTTCCACCCGTTACCAAGAACCATTCAAAGCTGCTCACGGTGGTTAAATTGGCCTTCACTTCAATCGTGGTCGTAGTTTGATCCACACAAAATGGACTGGCTTCCAAACTTACAGTTAGTCGATTGGAAAGGATAGTGGCTGTAAAAGGGATTTGCTTTACAGGGCATAGACCGCCAGAAATGGGCTGCACTTCCAAGGTATAGTTCCCCGACTTACTCGGCACAAATTCTTGTCTCCTACCGACGATAATCCCAAGTTCATCCCGCCACAAGAAGATGACATCGGCGGGGTCTGTGTTGTTGAGAATGGCTTCAAATCGAATTCCTGTCAGGCAATCCACAATCGGAGGAGAAACGTTAAAATCAAGCGCTGGACTCAAATTGACAGTCATGGGGAGCACCTTGGGGCAGTCGATTCCGGCAGGATCTACCCCAAGTACGGTGTAATTTCCTGCCTGGGTAAGCAGGAAGGTTCCACCTGCCTGGGGGGTGATAGAGGTCCCAGTAGGTCCTGTGATCGTGTAATTCAGAGGCTTGGGACCAGAAGGGGAAAAGGAGAAGGAAACACAGCCTTGCACCACTGCAGGCACGGAAAATTGCACCTCAAACTTTTGATCGACTGTATACTGGGTTTTGTCGGGAATGGAGCAGCCTGTTGGATCTAAAACTTCTACCAAATAGATCCCATGAGGTACGGGAATTTGAAAACTCGCCAGGTTGGGGAGTGGGCCCGTCAATTCGAGGCCATCACCTTGGCGAACTATTTTGTAGGTACCTATGCGGGGTAAGCCTAAGGAGAAACTGATCTGAATAGATCCTTGCGCGACCCCAGTTGGGGAGCAGGTTTCATCCCCAGCAACTACCGTAAAGGCATAGGCAGCTGGAGGGTTTAAATTTTCTACCGTGACGGATGTGGAATAGGTACAGCCTGCTGCATTTTCAGCTTCCAGGGTATAGACTCCTGGGGCTAGGCCGGTGATGGGAATAACTGTTCCTGCTGGAGCTGCTGGGAAGGATAGTCCCAGTTCTACCAGACGAAGACTGCTTACTGCAGCTTGTAAGCGAACCTCAATGGACCCATCTTTGGTCGCGCAGCTTGTAGCTCCTGCAGTGGCCTTGGCTTCTACGGTGGGCAGTTCATTGACCAGTAGGTTTAGGGATTTTGACACCTTGCAGCCCGGAAGAATTGGGTCTTGGGCGATAAAGGTGAGCTTGTATTGTCCAGGCCCGGGAAGGCTTAGAATTTCTAATTCCAACTCAAAGAAGGGGCCCAAGGGGACCTGAACTCCACTGCCGTTGCGCTCATAAAACCAGTCCCCGGTGATGGGGGTGTTAGGAGCGAAGGTCACGGAAGTTTCTTCGTAGCAGATCTCGGTGGCCGTTTGTGTTAGGTCAAATTCAAAGGCTGGGCCTACAAAAATAGAGGAGGTAGCATTACAGGTTTCAAAGAGTGTTTCCTCTTCTTCCCCTCCACCTGCCGTTGGGCGGTATTGAACGACCACGGTGTAAATACTTTCCTCGGTAACAGTAATCGTGTTTGAGTTGCTGTCTCCAAAAATAGTTCCTGCTGCATTGGTCCAAAGAAAATCGTATAGTCCTTCGCTCGGATTGTAGCCGTCAATAGCCGTCAGGGTAACAGGGGTGCCTTCACAAAGGGTGGCATCCGAGGCTAGGGTGAGTGCTGGGGGCGCTACGATTTCGAGCGTGCCTTCTGCGGTGAAGTAGCCAATTTCGGCGCATCGGTCTACGCGTAACTCGATGGTGTAGGTGCCTGCCCTTGAGAAGAGCTGCTCTAAGTTTTGAAATTGATCCCCCGGACCTCCAAAATTAGAACGGACCACTGTCCCGTCTTCATGGGTGATGGTCCAGAAATAGGAGTCAATATCGGGCTCTCCTCCTCCTTCTAGGGTAGCTGTCGCTCCCGATACTGGATCCAAGCATAGTGTAGGAGGGATGCTTAGGGCGGGTTCTGGGATGGAACTTCCGGAGTTTTGCGTAAAGGAAGGTAAACCCAAATTAGAGGTGCCAGGCATTGCCGCTACAGCAGTTTGGTTGAAGGAGCTCGCTGCGGTACAGCCGGTACCCACTTGGATCTGTCCAATGCGGTTGTCGCCCACCACTGCCACGTAGATTTGTCCATCCGAGGCGATTTGCAGAGCGCCTAGGTTAAGTCCAGCAGTGCCGCTGAGTACTTTTTTCGTGGACAAAATACAAGCCGCTCGCAACGCGGGCGTATCTGCCGCTGCAAAGCAAGTTGGGCAACTTGGATCCACCTCCTTGATGATAAATTCTTCGATACCAGGACCTCCATTTCGATAGGAAACAAGGATGCGGTCGGAATCCGAAGAAAATTCGAGGCCATAGATATCTCCTGAACAGCTGAGATCTAGCAGGGCATATTCCGTGAGTGCACCCGTCTGCTGGTTGAACTCAAAAATTTCCGTTCGGTTACATCCTTCCTCGGAAATTGTTATTGCTAGTTTACTGCCATCAGGGCTAAATTTCATCGCACCTACTCCGGAGCTGTAGCCATGAATGCTTCCTACCGAGCTATTCACGGATTGGCCGATGCCTTGGCTGGATACTGGGTAGGCCCGGAAGGTGTTGTTTCCCAGTTCGTGAAATACCACCCAGGTGGTATCGCCTGAGCTGAGTGCTGCACTATGCTCGGTAGAGGGGCTGAAGAGGAAGTTATTTTTGGTGACTACATTTCCTACTCCTGTGGGATTTTCAGCCTTGATGTCTACTAAAGAAAAGCGGACTTCATTACTTCCAGTAGTGGATGCCTGTGTGGTGAAGAGGTAAAATAGGGTAGGTTGGGCAGGTACACCAACTGCCAGGACCGCCTGGCTTGCCGTGTTGCTGCCTCCTATCTCACTGCCGTTTTCCATCAGGACCCCATTGAGGTCCCAGACGGATTGACCATCGGTGTAGAACAGCACTTGACCTGCCTGATCCGAGATGGTGGAGGTACCGGCGGGGATGTTTTGTGGGTGAGCTTCTGCAATGGGTCGTGGTACGGGAGCGCTCTCATCGTTAGGATCTGGGTTGAAGTCTAGTCCAGCACCATTTCCAAAGTACCAAATGTTGTTGCTTTGGTCTGGCACATCCCACAACTTGATTCGAATCTCGGCATAGGCATAGCAGGAAGAACCAGGCTCCCGCACCAGTACCCAATACAATCCGGGTTTACAAACTTCATTCCCTGCTTTGCCTATCCAGCCTTCTTCTCGCTTGTTGGACCAAAAATACTCGTAGGAGGTACCACCACCAGTTCCTCCACCAGCTCCTCCTCCGGCTCCACCACCGCTGCCCCCTCCAGCCTGGGCTTGGAGCAGAGGATCGAGGTCAATGCAGGATTCACAGAGGGTGGTATCTGAAGGGGAAAAGTTGGCTTGCAATTCATTTTCTGTGAGCGTAATGCTTTTGGTCACCTTCTTGGTGGTACTATCTGGAAAGGTGACGGTGAGTGTGACCTCAAGACTGCTTCCTGTGGCAGCTTCTGCAGGAACTAAAAAATGTTCTTGATTAAAGTCTGCTGGTAGCGGGTTACCGTCTTCATCGCTTAAAGGGGGTGAAAATTCCCATAAAAAGGAGAGTGGAAGGTAGTTGGCAGGAGTGATTTCGCTAGTAAGTTGGATGGAATTGTTCGCGCAAGGGGCCTCGGGGTCCCAAGAAAAATCCACTGTAGGTTCAATGTTGGCATTGGGAGCAAAGACGGGGAAGATGCGTCCGCAAAAATTTCTTCCCGCAAAGGGATCTTCTTCCAAAGCTACCGTGGCAAGGGTAAGGGCACTTGGATTTTTTAGTCTACCGAGCAGCGTCGGACCTCCTGGGCGCTCCTCGTAGAGATAGTACAGAGAGCCATCTGGTCCTGTTTTGACATCGTAGATTTGGTAGATGCTTGGGTCTACAGGAACTTGTTCGGGAATCGCAGTGGGGGATTTACTCGAAATCCGGAAAAGTTTATTTCCTCGGGAGAAGTAGATAAAATCCCCCTCTGGAGAAAAATCTGAGCCAAAGATAGGGTCTGTTCCGCCCGAATTACTCAGCGCTACGGGACTCCCAAAGGTGCCTGTGCTGGAATCAAAGGGTACTAGGAGCAAGTCATCCCCTGGGTTGGGAGGGAGCAGGAGCAGGCGGCTACTGCTTTCTTCAAAGATGATCCCTTTAGGAGTGAATGGAATGGCCGAAGTGCCTGTAAGAGTAAATGATCCAGCTGTGGATCCTATTCTTCGAGACTGCAGATTGCCTCCTGCAAAGCTAATCAGGTAGGAAGGGGAGCTTGGAGTTTTGACGACGAGCACGGCTCCTTGCGCAGGGCCGATGACCTGGTCTTTACTCGTAATTTTTCCAAGTGGGGGTTGGTTACCAGTTGCTTGTCCTAGAGCATTCATGTCCACCAGTGCATACTGGAGTTTTCCATCTAGAGAAATATAAAAAATGTAAAAGAGCTTGTTGCCAGCCGGGTTGTAATCCAAGAAGCCTGTAGCGACAGTCTGTCTTCCTTCAAAGTTGCCCTTCAATCCAGGCGCAGATCCTTCGATAGGGCTACCGCTATAATCGTAAACTAGTTCTCCGTTTGTATAAAATAGGGGTTGACCTGTGATCGGATCAATGGCAATGGCATTGTTGAAGGCTCCGCCGATAACAGCAGCCGGGAGCGTTTGAGAAGTAGCAGTTTGTCCTTTTCCGAAGGAGAGGTAGGGGTTTCCTCCGCTGCTGCATTCTCCAAAAATCCATTCGTTGTTATTGTATCCTTGCGCCCAGGCTGCTTGACTCCATGGCAGAGCTAGGAGCAGGGAGATCCCTGCAAATAGTAGGATGAAACGTATGGAATTAGCCTTGTTTTTCATATTTTTGGAACTTCTTCTAAAATAACCAAAGGATGGTTTCGTTTAGAAGGCTAGCGCATATTCAAATAAACGAACTATTTCGTGTTACGGTCTCTGCTGACATTGGTTTTTTTTACTGCCTTGGGCTTGGTCCCAATTTCTTCTGCTTTAGCACAGGATCCCCAATACAGTCAGTATTATGCAGCACCCCTTTACCTTAATCCAGCTATGGCAGGAGCTGAGCTGATGGGGCGAGTAGGATTTAATTACCGAAACCAGTGGCCTTCCATTGATGCACAATTTACCACTTTTTCTACCTACTACGATACCTACCTGCCTGAATACAACTCTGGAATAGGTGTCCATGTGATGCAGGATACGGAAGGAGCCTCCAAGTTGAGATCCACCTCGGTTTCTGCACTGTATTCTTACGAGTTACGGCTGTCGGATAACTTATATTTTCGGCCTGGCTTTCAGGCTAGTTACATCCGTAGGGAAATAGGGTTTTATGAAAACCTGATTTTTGCAAATCAGATCAATCCTGTGGATCCTACTGGACCCTTGCTGCCTGGTTCTGATATTCCTGGATTGGGTGATCCAGTGAGCATCTTTTCGCTTTCAGTTGGAGGATTGCTCTTCACAAAAAATGCCTGGATTGGATTTTCTGCACATCACCTCAACGAACCTAACCAATCATTTGTGGACGGCTTGAGTCCATTGCCAAGCAAACTTTCTTTTCATGCTGGTTACCGAATTTCCTTAGGGCAAGGCAGCATGCGTAGGGATTTTACTCACCTAAGCAAGCAACGGTATTTCACCCCAACTATAAATTACAAGAAGCAAGGACCATTTGAACAGCTGGATCTGGGGGCCTATTTCTATGTGGAGCCGATTGTATTTGGAGCCTGGTACAGAGGATTGCCTTTCAGGCCGGTAGAAGGACAGAGCAACCGCGACGCCATCGTGATGATGGTTGGAGTCAACTTATTGAATGGCTTAAATATTGGCTATAGTTTTGACTACACCGTATCGCAACTTGGAATCCAAAGTGGAGGAGCGCATGAGATCGGCCTTTCCTGGACGATCCCTAATCGTAATCAAGGAAAGCCTCTCGGCCGAGATACCATCCTTCCTTGTCCAAAATTCTAAACAAAATTAATGGGATCAGAAAGTTTGACCTACCTTCTTATAGGGGTACTTATTTTTGGCTTCTTAGTACCCAAGATTTTGGAGTATCTACAGGTTTCTATGCCGCTGCAGCAGGTGCCCCCTATCCTTGCCGAATACTTGAATGAAGCAAAGCTTTTGGAATCCAAAGCCTACCAAAAAGATAATTTCAAGTTTAAAGGGATTACCAGCAGCTTCACTTTTCTGCTAACCCTGATCTTCATTACCCAAGGTTGGTTTGGTGAAATTGATATCTGGATTGGAGGTTTTGGTTTTTCTCCCTTGGTCAGTTCACTCCTTTTCTTCGGGCTTGTTTTTGTTGTCTCCGATATCCTTAGCCTTCCCTTTGATTACTACAGCACTTTCGTGATTGAAGAGAAATATGGCTTCAATAAAACTACCCTTCGTACTTTTTTCTCAGATAAGTTGAAGGCCTACCTTTTATCGCTCCTGGTGGGTGGAGGGTTACTCTTGGTTTTTCTTTGGTTGATTCATTCCATGGGTCCCAATTTCTGGTGGCAATTTTGGATGGTAGCCGTATTGTTTATGGTGGTGGTGAATGTCGGATATACCGCTTGGATTCTCCCCTTTTTCAACACCTTGACTCCCTTGGCAGAAGGGGAGGTGCGGGACAAGTTGCTGCAGTACGCTGCGAAGGTCAACTTTCCGGTAAAGCATATTTTCGTGATGGATGGCAGTCGCCGTTCGGCCAAGGCAAATGCTTTTTTCTCTGGCTTTGGCAAGCAAAAGAAAGTGGTCCTCTACGACACACTCTTGGAACAGCACCCCCCAGAGGAGTTGGTGGCGGTATTGGCACATGAAATAGGCCATTACAAGAAAAAACACCTGAAGTGGGGCATGCTAGTTTCGGTGCTGGAAGTGGGCTTACTTCTCTTTTTGTTGGGGCAGGTAGTCTTTTCCGAAAATATGAGTTTAGCGCTTGGGGGAACTTCCTTGTCTATCCCCTTAAATATTATCGGTTTCACGATGCTTTTTGTACCACTTTCTATGGTGTTGGGTATTGGGATGAATTGGATGAGCCGAATGCATGAGTTTGAGGCAGACCACTATGCTAAGGAAACTTTTGGCGGTAAGCCCCTTGCAGAGGCCCTGAAGACTATCTCCGTAAAAAGTCTCAGCGCCATTCATCTACACCCCTGGTATGTGTTTGTAAACTATTCCCATCCCCCGCTTCTGCAGCGCTTGGAGCGCCTAGAAAACTAAATCTAGGCAAGAAGACAAGCCTTGGTAAGTATTATCTTTTTCTAAGTTTTTCGTACATTTCTATGGACTACTTCTTCCTGCCCATGAAAGATCTCGCAGATTACCCCTACCCATTGACCGATCTTTTTTCCCAGCCCACTTCCTCCGAACAGTGGGACCGTTACCGACTGAGCCAAGATCAGATTGATTTTTTTTATGAAAACGGATACTTGTCGGGAGTTCAGCTCCTAGATGAAACGCAGATTCGTGCTTTAGACCGGGCCTTGGATGAGGTGATGGATCCTCAGCACCCCCTGCACGGCTTATTCCATGAGTTTCATAGCAACGAGTCGGCAGATCCAAATACGGTGCTCTTTCATTCCTTGGGTCATTGGCGGATTGCAGACGCATTTCACGATGCCATTTGGAATCCTGCATTTCGGATGGTAGCCAGCCAACTGCTAGGAGATCGAGGGGTTCGATTTTGGCATGACCAACTCTTTTGCAAGCCTGCGCACCATGGGGGAGTGGTGGCATGGCACCAGGATTATTCCTACTGGACCCGGACGGTGGAGATGCAGCATTTGACCTGTTGGTGTGGCTTGGACGATGCGACCGAAGAAAATGGTTGCCTCCAGTACGTGCCAGGTTCCCATCGCTGGGGACTTTTGGAGAAGCCCGACTTAGCAGGATCCATGGATGGGCTGATGGGGATGCTTTCTGAAGAACAGAAGGCCCAATTTGCGCCTGTAGCTATTTCCCTAAAAGCAGGGTATGCGGCATTTCATCACCCTTTGTTGGTGCATGGGAGTTATGCCAATTACTCTCCCCAGTCGAGAAAGGCTTTTGTGGTTAACGTATTTGCTGACGGCACCTTTTCCGACTCTGACGAGCCCCTTCTTGCGGGGGTGCCGGTGATTCCAAAAGGAGAAAAAATGGGAGGTAAATTTTTTCCTTTGATTTTTGATCCCAAAAACAGCTAAATTCGAGCTTCAATTGCTGGTTTTGTAAGAAAAAAGCAGGTTGGATGATGCAGGAGACCTCAGCTTGAGGTCCAGCAATTGGTTGATTTTATTTTCCCTATACATGGCTTCTGGATTATTTGCATTATTGGATGATATCGCTACTCTGATGGATGATGTCGCGGTGATGACTAAGGTGGCGGCAAAAAAAACGGCTGGGATTTTAGGAGATGACTTGGCGGTAAATGCAGAGAAAGCGTCTGGCTTTGTGTCCGATCGCGAGCTGCCCGTAATTTGGGCAATTACCAAGGGATCTGCCTTGAATAAATTGATCATTCTGCCAATATCCTTCTTGCTAAGTGCCTTTGCGCCAGCAGCAATCACAGCGATCCTAGTAATGGGTGGTTTGTACCTTGCCTATGAAGGAGCGGAAAAAATTCATGCCTATATTTTTCCTCATCCTACCGAAAAGGAGGAAGAATTAGATTTTGGAATAACCGAGGAAGAAGTGTTGGCTTTGGAGAAGAAGAAAATTAAGTCTGCCATCACCACCGATTTTATCCTTTCAGTAGAAATCGTCATCATCGCGATGAGCACGGTGGTAGACAAGCCATTGCTCAATCAAGTGGTGGTGGTATCGCTAATCGCCTTGATTGCAACGGTAGGTGTGTATGGGATAGTCGCAATTGTAGTCCGCATGGATGAATTTGGTTTTAAATTGATCGCACTTAATGAGCGGAAGGATAGCTTCTCAGATAAAGTAGGATGGATGTTGGTGAATGCCCTGCCTCATTTTGTTAGAGGAATAGGATTTATCGGCACGCTAGCCTTATTGTTGGTTTCGGGAGGTATTTTTGCGCATAACATTCCCTTTTTTCATCACCTCTTGTCTACTTGGCCCGATATAGCTAAAGAATTTCTTTTTGGATTTGGCGTGGGGATTCTGGTGTTGCTTCCAGTTATGCTCTTTCAAAAGTTTAGAAAAAAATCAAGCTAAGCTTTTGTTGGAAGCCAGCGATTTTGAGTATTTTCAGTCCAACTAAATTCACTCGCATGTACACTTCACTCACTCGGTTTTTCAGTTTTGTGCTTTTTCTTATTCTTCCTCAGTGGGGTTTTGGACAAGCAGGAGAATCCTACCTTCAGTTTGAAGGAGGACAAGGCCCAGGTAAAGGCAAGCATATTGTGTTGGTAGCAGGAGACGATGAATACCGTTCGGAGGAGACCATGCCTTTGCTGGCTAAGATTCTTTCAAGCCGCTACGGATTTAAGACTACTGTTATTTTTCCGATTGACCCCTCTTCGGGTGATGTGGTACCCAACTATCAAAACAACCTTCCCGGCTTGGAGCAATTGGCTTCTGCGGATTTATTGATTTTATTGATTCGCTTTCGAGAATTGCCAGATGCCCAGGCAAAGCACTTGGAGGATTATCTTTTGGCGGGTAAACCCATTCTCGGTTTACGAACGTCCACACATGCCTTTGCCTATCAAAAAAACAAGAGTTCCAAATTTGCGAAGTGGGACTGGATGAGCAAAGTGCCGGGTTGGGAGCAAGGATTTGGGAAACGGATCTTTGGAGAAACTTGGATCAACCACCATGGTATTCATGGAAAGGAGGGGACGAGAGCCTTGATAGATGGGGTAAAGCAAGGTGCAAATCACCCAATTCTCCGAGGCGTCAAAGCGATCTGGGGTCCTTCGGATGTGTATGGAATCAAGGAGTTGCCAGCCAATGCAGAGATCTTCGTATTTGGACAGTCTACAGCAGGAATGAATGACCAAGCCCCGCTTATCTGGGAGAAGTCGATCATGCCCATTGCCTGGACCAAGCCCTATCAGCTCGAAGGAGGAGCTCAGGGAATGGCTTTTGCCTCTACCATGGGAGCTTCTTTGGATTTTCAAAGTGCTGATTTGAGAAGGCTTGTTATCAATGCTTCCTTTTGGTTGTTGGGCATGGGAGATTCAGTCTCGGCGGACTTGAATGTGGACTATGTGGGGACCTATTTGCCGACCCCCTTTGGATTTGACACCTTCCGCAAGGGTATGCGTGTCCAGGATTTTAAGTAGATACCTAAACTTCTTCCTTCATCACTCGATATTCATTATTCCATATTTCCCTTTTTTCTCTCCCTAATCCCCTTTACCCATGAATAAAATAGGCTTCAATGTGCTGGCCTGGTCGGCTGAAATTTCTCCCAAGCTCTTTCCTATTTTGGATCGTTTGAAAACAATCGGTTACGATGGAGCCGAATTTTTCATTGGAGATACGGATGCGAATTCTTGTTGTTTGGTGGGGGATTATTGCAAAAAAATAGGACTAGAAGTGACGGCAGTTACCGTCATGGGAGCTGCAGCCAATCCCATTTCCCCTGACCCGCTTATTCGTCAAAAAGCCAAGGAAAAACTTCATTGGGTTCTTGATCGAGCAGCAGATTTAGGTGCTCAAGTGTTGTGTGGACCTTTTCATTCTGCATTTGCCACCTTTGTGGCTCGGGCACCTTTGCCTGAGGAATACGAATGGTCTGCAGAGGTACTTCGAGAAGCTGGAACCTATGCACAAAGCTTGGGGATCTTGCTGACTCCTGAGGCACTCAATCGATTTGAATGTTACCTTGCCAATACCATGGTACAGCTAGATCACTTATTGGCGCTGGTCAATCACCCGAATGTGCAGGGTATGTTTGATACGCATCATGCGAATATGGAGGAGAAAAAACTGGGGCTAGCCATCGAACAGATTGGACCACGATTGCGACATGTGCATATCTCAGAAAACGATCGAGGCACACCAGGTTCTGGGCATGTGGATTTTGACGAAACCTTTGCCAACTTGAAGCAGGTGGGCTATTCGGGTTGGTTGACCATTGAGGGTTTTTCGCGGAATGATCCTGACTTTGCCAATGCGATTGGGGTTTGGCGCGAGTTTTCAGCCCCTTGGGACATGGCCGAGCAGGGCTACCAGCTCATCAAAGGGATGTGTGAAAAGCATGGATTGTAGAAAAAAAATATAAGTTGTTCTGGGCTTACTTTTTTGGGATGTACCAGCTATTGCTGCTTAGGTCCACGCCTCCCTTGAGTTCTTCTTGTACTACGCGATCAATGATCCACAGGCCTTTCTGGGCCATGGCCTCAAAGGTGTCTATCCCCTCGTACTCCGGATTATGCTTCGGGTCCCCCTTGGCTGGTGGAATAAGCCCGGACTTCATCAAATCCAGTGTTTTTTGATTGGACACCCAGAGGTAGTTTTTTCTTCTCCTTTGATGTGTTTCAACTATCCGTTGCGAATTTGCTCGCCAGTAAGAAATGAAATTTGGTTTTGGAGGAGGAGTTCTTGGTAGATGCACTCGATGTCCGTATCGTCATCCGATCCTCAAAGGGTGTTTTCGTCAGTAAAGAAAAATCGATGGTCGGAGAAAGGTTGCTTGGAATTCCTGTTGCCCAGATGCTGGCGATAACGAGTTGCTTCCCTTCAAAAAATCCCGGCATGTGGGTTTAGTTGGGTTGAACTTCCAAAGCTTTGCTTTTGATATCCTCGTTAAATACTCCTTCTGAGTATGCCAAATGTCCGTTGACCCAGGTTTTTAGCACCTTGCTGTGGAAGGTCGTGCCCTCTAATGGAGACCAACCGCATTTGTACAGGATATTTTCCTTGCTCACGGTCCACTCGCTGTTGAGATCCACCAAGGTCAAATCTGCAAAGTAGCCTTCACGGATGTAGCCGCGTTCCTTGATGCGGTAGAGGATGGCGGGATTATGGCACATTTTCTCCACGATTTTCTCCAGACTGATTTTGCCTTGAGTATGAAATTCAAGGAGACAGTTGAGGGAGTGTTGTACCAGAGGCGCGCCCGACATGGATTGGAAGTAGGGCTTTTGCTTTTCTTCCAAAGTATGCGGCGCATGGTCGGTGGTAATGATGTCGATGCGGTCGTCAAGTAGGGCGGCAAGTAATCCATCCTTGTCTTTTTGGGTTTTGATGGCTGGGTTCCACTTGATCAAGACACCTAGTCGCTCGTAGTCTTGGTCCGTAAACCAGAGGTGATGGACCGATACTTCGGTCGTAATGTTTTTATCGGTCAAGGGGATGTCATTGCGGAAAAGATCCGTTTCCTTGGCCGTGCTGAGGTGGAGGATATGTAATCTAGCTCCATGTTTTTCGGCGAGGCCAATGGCCCGTTCGCTCGCTTCGTAGCAGGCTTGTTCGCTTCGGATCAAGGGATGGCAGGCGATGGGTACATTTTCCCCGTACTTTTCCCGGTAGAGTTCCTCGTTTTTCTCAATAATTTCCTCCTTCTCGGAGTGGATGGCGATCAATCCTTTGTGCGCTGCAAAAAGTTTCTCCAACATGGCCGGTTGATCCGCGAGGATATTTCCCTTTCCTGTAAAATACAGTCCATCGTCTGTGATGGCCAGGTGCTTGGAGGTGTCCCATTGGATGACCTGGTCCAGGTTGTCGGCAGTAATGCCAAGCAAGAAGCCATAGTTGGCCAGCGATTTGGTGGAGGCCAACTCGTATTTGTCGGCCCAAAGTTCGAGGGTAAGCGTATTGGGACGGGTGTTGGGCATCTCGATAAAGGAGGTGACTCCACCGGCGATGGCTGCCATACTTTCGCTCGTGAGGTCAGCCTTGTGGGTCAGTCCGGGATCACGAAAATGTACCTGTCCGTCGATCACTCCAGGAAGTAAGTACTTGCCGCGACCATCCACGATCTGGTACTGGTCTTGGGCAGGGATGGAACCGATTTTTTGGATGCGTTCTCCTTGGATTAGGACGTCGGCAACTTGGATTTTGCCTTCGTTGACGAGGGTTACTTGCTGAATGAGCGTGGCTTGGGACATGGTGAGTAGGGATATTCTTGCTTCTACAAAGAACGCAGGTAATTGCTAAGATTACAATGAGCAGGGAACTTGAGGAAATAGTTTATTAGGCTGTAGGTCGGCACACCCCATTTCCGTTCTTCTTGAAGTTCCGTTTCCAAGATCAGCTGCCTCAAAAATTCCAAGATATCCGTCCAAAGTAGCACCTTACAGGCGGGGGTAGCGCCCAAGGAACAGCGCATGCAGCCCTCAAGGAGAAATTGGTCAATCTGAGGGTTGGGCTGAGGCATTAAAAATTTGTTTCGAATTTTGATTGATTGGAAAGATAGAAACTTTTTGGATTGTGTATATTCCCATTTATTTCCCCTAAAAATAGCCTTTCTATGAAAAGTACGCTATGCCTTTTCTTCGGGTTGTTGCTCAGCAATGCTTTTTGTCTAAAAGCCCAGGATTCCACCACGGTGCGACTGACGCAATTGATGCAAGATTACCCGGTCATGGGACTTTCTATAGCTGTAGTTAAAGATGGAAAAGTGGTGCATACCCAAGCTTTGGGATGGAAGGAGGAGGGGAAGGAGCTTTTGGAGAGCTCGGACCTCTTTCGAATCGCATCCATTTCCAAGTCCTTCACCGCGATAGGGCTCATGCAACTCGTAGAAAAAGGCACCCTTTCTTTAGACGATGACGTGAGTGAGTTAATTGGATTCCGGATTCGAAATCCAAAATTTCCCGATACAGTGATTACGCTTCGGATGCTCCTTTCCCATACCTCAAGTATCAATGATCAGCAGGGGTATTTTAATTTGGATGTCATCCATCCAGATAAAAACAAGTATACCAAGAAAGTATACAATGTTTACGAACCAGGAAAAGGATACCAATATTGCAACTTGAACTTCAACCTGGCAGGTGCGATATTAGAAAAGTACTCCGGGTTTCGATTTGATGCTTACATCCAAGAAAATATCCTCAAGCCACTAGGCCTTTATGGAGGTTACGATGTAGATCAGTTGGATAAAAGCCGCCTCGCTACGCTCTATACCTATCAGCGGGATTCGGCCAAGTTTACTGCCTCGCCAGCAGCTTACGTCTCCAAAAGCGAGGAACTCAAGACCTACGTTCCGGGTTACAGTACGCCTATTTTTTCTCCTACGGGAGGCATGAAAATCTCAGCGCCGGATCTAACCAAGTACCTCTTACTCCACATGAACTATGGGAAGGTCGGTAAGGTCCGGCTTATTTCCGCTGCCCATTCTCAAGAAATGCAGACCCCTCTTTCTTCGGATGAAAATTATGGCTTGGCCCTGTGGAAAACGAATGTGCTAATTCCAGGAGTGGAATTGGTGGGGCATACTGGTTCTGCCTATGGGCTGTATAGCGCGATGTTTTTCAATCCCGAAGAAAAATATGGTTTTGTAGTGATCAGTAACGGCTGTGACCCAACCTATGAAGCTGGCTTCAATATAGTAATTCGAAAAGCCTTTCAAATCTTATATGAAGAGTGGATTCTAAATCGATAGCAAAGCTTCTGCTTATGGTTTAGGATACCGAGATTTTACTTCTTTGATGAGCTCCTCCAAGCCATTCAGTCGGATTTCATAGAGCGTATTCAAACACATGCCCAAGTGTCCGGAAGGAAAGCCTTTTTTGTGCATCCAAACAAGGTAATCTTCAGGGATGTCGCAGAGCAGCCTTCCCTTGTACTTGCCAAAGGGCATGCTGTGCGTGACAATATCGATCAGGATTTTGGGATTCATAGCGCTAAAAATACCCTTTTTTCAACTCGGGAAACAAACAAGATGCCTTTTGATGCTAGCCGATCGCTTGGGTAATTAGTCAAGACTACCTAGGTTTACCCCATGGAAATAGGAATAGATAGCTTTGCTGCATTTGTGACAGACGCCAAGGGTAATCCCATTGGAACTGCTCAGGATGCGTTGAGAGAATTGTTGGATCGCATCCAGCTGGCCGATGAAAAAGGACTGGATGTATTTGCCATCGGCGAGCACCACCGCAAGGAGTTTTTAGATTCCGCAACCTCGGTGATTCTGGCCGCCGCGGCATCTCGTACGGCTCGAATTCGCTTGAGTAGTGCGGTGACCGTACTTAGCGCGGCAGACCCAGTTCGGGTATTCCAACAGTTTGCTACGCTAGACTTACTTTCCCAAGGCCGTGCCGAACTGGTTGTTGGTAGGGGTTCTTTTACGGAGGCATTCCCTCTTTTTGGATTGAATTTTCAAGATTACGATGCCTTATTCGCAGAGAAGTTGGATCTGCTCTTGCAGCTCAACGAACAAGAGGTGGTAACCTGGATGGGGAGATTTCGACCTCCCTTACAGGACCAAGCCATCTATCCTCGACCTATGCAAGCCAAGCTTCCCATTTGGTTGGGCGTAGGAGGGACACCAGCTTCCTTTGTGCGGGCAGGATCCTTAGGTTTGCCCTTGATGGTGGCCGTGATAGGCGGAGAGACCCACCGTTTCCGTCCCTTAATTGATCTCTATCGGGAGGCGGGTGATAAGGCGGGCTATGCCCAAGAAGACCTAAAAGTGGGATTACATTCCTTGGGCTACGTGGGGCAGACCCATGAGGAGGCGGTGGAAAACTACTATCCAGGCTATGCCGAGGCCTTCACCCGGATCGGCAAGGAGCGCGGTTGGCCACCCGTGACCCGTGGGCGTTTTGAAGCCCAGAATGCCCCTAGAGGAGCCTATCTGGTTGGAAGTGCAGAGGAGGTTGCCGAAAAAATCCTTCGGCATAGCGCCTCCTGGGGCGGTATCGATCGCTTTACCTTCCAGCTAGATAATGCTGGACTGAGTCATCAGCAGTTGAGTGATACGATTGCACTCATTGGGGAAGAGGTCATCCCTTTAGTAAGAAAGGGCTATTCACTTAAATGCAGGTAGTTAATGCCCGTTTCCTTTAAATCATCATTTCTTTTTTTACCATGTTCAACAGTTCGGAATACCCCAAACCGCTCAATGAAGCTCAATTTATGGCCTGGCTAGAAAAGGGGCGTGCAAGTAAGATTCCTTTTGCTTACTTGTTGATCATTTGGGATGAACTGGAACAGGAATATTTACCTATTTATGTGGAAAACCGTACCGATTTGGTGTCCTATGAAAAATACGGGACTTCTCCTGCACAACAATTGTTGGTAGCGGCTTATGATCTGTACTCTGAGTCTCGAGTGGGGTATGGAGTAAATGAGCTTTATTGAATTGGGTTGTCAAAAAAATATGCTTCAGATTTCTGAAGCATATTTTTTTGATTTTAGCTACTTAACCTTATTGAAACTAAGGCTAATTACCATCTTTTAACTACCAGCAGGACCTTGGTATTTTGCATCTCCAAAGGCTAAAATTGGAAAGAAGACAATGCTAAGCAGGAGTAGCCCTACCGTAAATCCTTCTGATTTTCCAAAGCTCTTGGCCAAGAGATTGTAGATCCATACAAGAATGACAATGTTCAAAAATGGAATAAACATTAGAAATAGCCAACACCAAGGTTTTCCGACTATTTCCAACAAGACGATGGTATTGTAGATAGGAATTAAGCAAGCCCAAGCGGGCTTTCCAGCCTTTGAATAAATGCCCCACTGGGAAGCAATCAGCAGCATAATTACTGCAAAATAGATGATAAATAATCCGATCATGGGTGAATTAGGTTTTGGATTTACTAATTAGATTTTCTTTGGGTATGTTCATAAGGTCAATAATCGCCTTCATCTTCGCAGGTATCTGCAGCCCTATCAAGAACAAGATGCTAGACGGCTGTGAACTAACAAAAAAAGCCCTTTTAGTTGCTCTAGAAAAGAAGAATGGCTTTGTGAATAAAAACCTATTCAACGATTCCTATTTTGGAAAAGGAGAAACTGTAAGACGTCAGGGTTTTTTATTTGGAGATTGCTTTTTTCTTTTAGTGAATGATTTTTTAGATATTCTTGCTGATTTTGTTCTTCCTAATTTTCTTCGGAAGATCTCACCAAAACTCTTCTATTTGACAGGTGAGAAATATGAGTAAGGAAAGT